>NZ_JBYSZR010000007.1:172022-176440 GCF_058787375.1 Stenotrophomonas sp. FW305-3-2-15-E-LB1 | reverse complement strand
GGTGTGGGCTTGCAGGACCGTTGGCGCCATGGATGGCGCCATCGAGCCCCCAAGGATGGGTTTACGGCGTGTCCTGCCCACCCACACCGCCGCGCCCAGCAAGCAGAAACCCAGAGCCGCTGTTGCCATTGCCGTTGACCTTGGCAGGTGCAGGGCGCAGCCCTGCCGCAGCAACCCAACCCCTTACCAGAGGTCTTCCAGCTTGCGCGGCTTGCACGCCACCCACGATGCGCCCAGCATCAGCGCCGCGCAGCCGAACAGGAAGCCGAACGGCAGCCCCCAGCCATTGCTGACCGTATGCAGCCAGCCCACCAGGAACGGCCCAAGGCAGCTGAAGCTGTAACCCACGCCCTGCATGAAGCCGGACAGCGCCGCCGACCCGGTAGGCGTACGCGTGCGCAGGTTGATCAGGGTCAGGGCCAGCGGGAAGGTGGACGGGCCCACGCCCAGCAGCGCCGCCCACAGCAGCGGCGCCTTCAGCGGTGCCAGCAGCAGGCCGGTGAACGCGATGACGAACGCGAAGAAGCCGATCAGCACCAGCGGGAAGGGGTTCGGCAGGCGCACCGCCAGCGAGGGGATGACCAGCGACGGCAGCAGGCCCAGCGCCGAGAACACCGCCACCATCACGCCACCGAACGCCGGCGTGGCGCCGGCCTCGACCACGATGCGCGGCAGCCAGGTGAACATCGAATAGGTCATCAGTGAGGTCATGCCGAACATCAGCGTCATGCTCCAGCCCAGCGACGTGCGCCAGACCTTGCCGTGCGGCTGCGCGCTGGGGTCGCTGCTGTCCTGCACCGGCCGGGGCGCACGCTTGGCCAGCAGCAGCCAGGGCAGGGCGGCGGCCAGGGCCAGCAGCGCCCACATGCCCAGCGACACGCGCCAGCCAGCGGCATTGGCCACCGGCACCGCCAGCAGCGCCGGGGTCATCGTGCCCAGCTGCAGCACGCTGATGTACAGCGTGCTCATCGTGCCCACCTTGTTGGCGAAGTAGCGCTTCACCAGCGGCGGCACCACCACGTTGCCGATGCCCATGCCGGCCAGCGCGATCACCGAACCGAGCAGCAGGGTGCCGACGTTGCCCGCACTGGAGCGCAGCAGCAGGCCGGCCATGGCCAGGGTCATCGCCAGCAGCGTGGTGCGCTCCAGGCCCAGGCGCCGGGCCACGGCCGGGGTCGCCACGCCGAACAGCGCGAACGAGGCCGTGGGCAGCATGCCCAGCACGCCGGTCATGGTGGTGCCGAAGCCGAACTGCTGGCCCAGCACGTCCAGCAGCGGGGTGATGGAGGTGACCGCCGTACGCAGGTTGACCGCCGCCAGCAGGATGGCAACGAAGGCCAGCAGGCGGCCCTGCAGCAGCGAGGGTGAGGGCGAAGTGGGGGACGTCATGCGGGGGTCCTTGCAGGTGGCGCACGCCGCAACGTGGGCGTGCAGCGCCGCACCGGACAGTGCCGGTGAGGTGGGTGGGGGAAAGGTGGCCATTGTACGTGGCGCGATGCGCCCGGTCCTGTCGGCGCTGACTGTCGCGATCCGCACATCCTGATGTCCGTTGTCGCAGCGCGCCGGAAATCCGCTCGGGTCCAGTGAATCCGTTGTGTTTCCAGCGTTTGCCTGGCGCACGCCCAGCCAACGGCAGGGCACGCTGCGCTGCGGTCAAGTGCAGGCTGTTTGCGCCATTGCTAGGTTCGGGCCGAATCCAATACGGAAGGATGGTGGGGTGGCAAGGACGTTGATTGTGGTGGGGGATGCGACCAGCAGCGGGGGCCGGGTCATTACCGGTTCGCCTGCGACCGACATCGAGGGCAAGCCTGTGGCGCGTCCTCACTTCAATGGCCGAGCACGACCACGGTCAGCCTGACCGGCGCGCCAAGCACGTACCTTATGCTGGGGAATTCGCTTGATTATTAGTGTTCAAGCCAATCTGCGAACGACGCCCGTCGGCAGGTCCGCTGAGGATGTGCTGCGCTTGGCTGTGCTGGCGACCAAGGCCCTGGACCCACTCCATCCATCGCTCAAGAATTGGTTTGCACTCCCCTCGAGCCGCAAAGGCAAGTATGTGTCTCTCAATGAAGCGGGCACGCTCATAGAGCAGATGGGGCGGGATGTAGAGGAAGCGCGTAGACGCTTCGGCGATTTTGAAGGCCTTGGGGCTTCATTGACCTTGGCAAACGTGAACAACGACCGGGACTGGCGTAAGCCTGGTTTGGTCGTGTTCGGTTTAGATCCGACAACGGGATTCAACAAGTTTCGTCTTGATGGGATCGAGCCATTTGGGGTGAATGCCCATGATCTCATGTTGAAGGCGTTGGTCGAGCTGGTGAAAATAGTAAGGCCCTCGTTCGCGTGCGTTGATGTGAAGTCCAGAACGCCCGAGAAGGGGCTTGTGACCTATCAAATTGACCGACGCCTGTATCAACACCGGGAATTCTTCGGTTGGATGGGCTTCGTGCCCGCGCAGATCACCCACGCGCAGATACGCGACGCACATGCCGTCCACCCGATTGATGGCCTGGGTACGGTGATCGTCTCGGTGCCGGGCGTGTTTGACCCCACCGACGACGCGCAGGTGGACAAGGTGCACCGCGTTGAAATGGATCTGGCCAGCTACGATCTGTTGCCGGTGACCGATCCTCACTTCAAGGCCTGAGCACGACCACAGCCGGCCCAGGTCCCCACCCGAAGCGCTTCTGTCGCCTACCCATGGAGGAAGCAGATGATCATTCGTGCTCAGGAAAATCTGTGGACCACTCCCGTCTCACGTTCACCGAGTGAGGTGCTGGGCTTGGCCTTGCTGACAGTACAAAGTCTCGCAGCACTGCACCCATCGCTGAGAGAATGGTATGCACTGCCTTCAAGTCCCAAGGAAGAGTGTATTTCACTCGACGATTCGAGTGCGCTCCTGGCTCGAATGGAGAAGGATCTTGACCAGGATCGTAGACGGTTCGGTGATTTTGAAGAGCTGGGTGCTTCCGTGACGCTGGCCAACGTGGACAATGATCGGGACTGGCGCAAGCCGGGATTGGCCGTGTTGGATTTGAACCCAACAACAGGATTCAACTCTTTCAGTCTTGTAAGGCCCGAGCCCTTTGGAGAGGCAACTCCTTCCCTGATGGTCAACGCTTTAATTGGGCTGGTGAAGACAATACGGCCGAGGTTCGCGTGCGTTGATGTGAAGTCCAGAACGCCCGAGAAGGGGCTTGTTTCATATCAAATGGACCGGCGCCTGTATCAACACCGTCAGTTCTTCGGCTGGATGGGATTCGTTCCAGCTCAGGTTGAGCACGCACAGCTCCCGGATGCGCATGCCGTCCACCCGATTGATGGCTTTGGTACGGTCATCGTCTCGGTTCCAGGCGTATTTGATCCCTGCGATGACGCGCAGATGGAGCGAGTTCACCGCGTCGAAAAGGATCTGGCCTGCCGCGACCTGTTGCCAGTGACCGATCCTCACTTCAAGGGCTGAGCGCGACCACGACCGCCCCGCACTCTCTCGAAGCGCCTCCACCGCGCGCAGAGTGACGTAATCCGCACGCCCCCCATCCTGCCGCGCGGCACAACGGCGCTTGCGGCTTAACACCTGCCAAGCCTTTGCGCCCCTAGGTTCTGGACGCCCGCAGACGCTGTGCAACAATGTCGCGAATCGTACGAATTGTTGCAGTGGCGTGTTTGCCCATTGGCACATCGTGCGTTGGCGTTTACACCTTCGCATGCCACCGGAAAAGGGTGGCCGGGACTGCAAAACCCGAGCTGACTTGTTGTATACGCTTGCCAGCCGGCGTCGCTTCGCGCGGCGCCGGCTGGCATTCCGTTCGCGTTCCATGGCGGGCGGTGCGTGGGGGTGTGCGCAAGCACATCCGCCCGAACGAAGTCAGCCGGGTTTTTGCAGCCACGTATCGCCCGCCGCTTTTCTGCGGCGGCTTCACTGTGTTCCTTGCATGGAGAATGCCCATGAAGACGTCTGATACTTCCTTCCCGCCCACCGGTCACGCGCCGGCCAATGCCGATGTGGCAGGCGAGCCCATCACCTTCGTCGCGCAGTTACGTGGCATCGACAGCGGCGGCGCATCCGATGGCCGCCCCTGGCCAGAGCGGCAGCTGGCCCCTGGCCGGCGCATCGCCCTGGCCGATCTGGATTGCGCGCTGGTGGGGCTGCGCACCGTGCATGACATCCTGCTGGCCGCTGAGCGGGCGCGGCAGGATGGCGGGCCGGACCAGGATGTGGGCGAGCGCATCGTGGAGGGCCTGATGCAGGCCTGCCGGGCGCTGGCCATGTATGCCAGCCTGAACGTGCGGCCCTGCTGAGGGAACGTGGCGGGGCAGGGCGGCTGCCTTGCCCCGTTGCAGGCCCGGGCGACAGGCACAAAAAAACCCGGAGGACTGTCGTCTTCCAGGCTTCTTGGTGACCACTGAAGTGGTCG
>NZ_JBYSZR010000007.1:71821-171924 GCF_058787375.1 Stenotrophomonas sp. FW305-3-2-15-E-LB1 | reverse complement strand
CGGGGAGACAGGATTCGAACCTGCGACCTCTACGTCCCGAACGTAGCGCTCTACCAGACTGAGCTACACCCCGAAGGGAGCCGCCTATTCTATCCATTCACCCCGATGGCGGCAAGGGGTAAATGGTGTTTCTTCACATTGCCGGAGCAATGGAACCCTTCAGGGAACAAAAAAGCCTGGAAGACTTCACCAGGCTTCAATGCGACCACCGAAGTGGTCGGGGAGACAGGATTCGAACCTGCGACCTCTACGTCCCGAACGTAGCGCTCTACCAGACTGAGCTACACCCCGAAGGAGCCGCCTAAGATACCGTGTGAAGGCCAAGGCGGCAAGGCTTTTTTACAGCTCAGCGACTGTTTTCTTTCTCAAGGCGGTTCCGCTCGCGCGATTCGAACCACATGCCGTTGAGGATGGCCACGGTGGAGGCCAGGCCAGTGCCGAGGATCCAGGCGAAATACCACATGCTCACACTCCTTCATTCGGGGGAGGCACCGACCGCAGGCCGGCGCATTACTCGGTAGGTGCCGACCGTTGGTCGGCGCATTACTCGGTGGGTGCCGACCGTTGGTCGGCACATAGGCAATCCATCAATACGCGTTCGGGTTGTCGCCCATCTCTTCAACCGTCGTCTTGCCCTTCAGCACGCGGTACACCCAGGTGGTGTAGGCGAGGATGATCGGCAGGAAGATGGCCGTGGCCAGCAGCATGATCCACAGCGTGAGGTGGCTGGACGAGCTGTCCCAGACGGTCAGGCTGGAGGTGGGCTGGCTGGAGGACGGCAGCAGGAAGGGGAAGATGGTGAAGCCGACGGTGAGGATGATGCCGGCGATGGAGGCGCCCGAGGCGATGAAGGCCAGGCCGCCACGGCGTGCACGCAGCAGCACCGCACTGGCCAGCGCACCCAGCAGGCCCAGCACCGGGAACACGATCGTGGCCGGCATGCTGCTGTAGTTGCGCAGCCAGCCGCCGGCAGCGGTGCCGATTGCTGCGGTCTTCAGCAGCGGGTTGGTCGGGCCATCGGTCACCACCTGCGAGGTGATCTGGTAGCCGGGCAGGCCGAAGGCCACCCAGACGCCCGCCACGGCGAACAGCACGAAGCTGATGAGCGCGGCGATGCTGCCGTAGCGCGCGGCACGTTCGGCCACCGGGCCGTCGGTCTTGATGACCAGCATGGCCGCACCGTGCGACACCAGCATGGCCACGCTGACCAGGCCGGCGATGAGGGCGAACGGCGTGAGCAGGCCGAAGAACGAACCGGTGTAGGTCACGCGCAGGGTGTCATCGAAGTGGAACGGCACGCCCAGCAGCACGTTGCCCACCGCCACGCCCGCAATCAGGCCCGGCAGCAGGCCACCCACGAACAGCACGCGGTCCCAGTTGTCGCGCCAGCGCTTGGACGGCATCTTGCTGCGGTACTTGAAGCCGACCGGCCGCAGGATCAGGCCGAACAGCATGGCGAACACCGCCAGGTAGAAGCCGGAGAAGCTGACCGCATACAGCGGCGGCCAGGCGGCGAAGATCGCGCCGCCTCCCAGCACCAGCCAGACCTGGTTGCCTTCCCAGACCGGGCCGACGGTGTTGATCACCCGCCGGCGTTCTTCATCGGTTTTCGCCACGAACGGCAGCAGGGTGCCAACGCCCAGGTCGAAGCCGTCCATCACCGCCCAGCCGATCAGCAGGATGCCGAGCAGCAGCCACCAGATCACGCGGAGCGTGGTGTAATCAAGTGCAATGAATTCCATCTGGATTCTCCTGCCTCAGGCCTGTCCGGCAGCGGCTGCAGTGGGGGAAACAGGCCGGATGTCAGCCTGCAGCGTCGGCAGGATGTCGTCCGGGCCGGTGCGGATCGCCTTCAGCATCAGCTTGATCTCGATGATCAGCAGCACCGTATAGAGCGCGGTGAACACCGCCAGTGTGGTCAGGATTTCATGCAGGGCCAGGCCCGATGCCGCGTAGAAGGTGGGCAGCACACCATCCACCGCCCACGGCTGGCGGCCGTACTCGGCCACGAACCAGCCGCATTCGATCGCGATCCACGGCGCCGGCAGGCTCCACACGGCCAGCCTCAGGAACCAGCGCTTGTCCTGGAAGTTGTTGCGGCACGAGTAGTAGAACGCCAGGGCGAAGAAGGCGATCAGGTAGAAGCCCAGGCCCGCCATGATGCGGAAGGTCCAGAACAGCGGTGCCACGCGCGGCACGGTATCCATCGCCGCCTTGGAGATTTCCTCCGGCGTGGCGTTGAGGATGTCCTCGCGGTAGCGCTTGAGCAGCAGGCCGTGGCCCAGGTCCTGCCAGTGGCGGTCGAACATCTCGCGCGCCTGCAGGTCGGTCTTGTCCTTCTTGATCCGCTCCAGCGCGCCATAGGCGATCTGGCCACCGCGGATGCGGTGCTCGGCGCGTTCCACCAGTTCCAGGATGCCGGGAATCGGCTGGTCCAGCGAACGGGTGGCGATCAGGCCCATCAGGTACGGGATCTTGATCGCGTAATCGTTCTGGTGGGTGGCCTGGTTGGGAATGCCGAAGGCGGTGAAGTCGGCCGGCGCACGCTCGGTTTCCCACATCGCTTCGATCGCGGCCAGCTTCATCTTCTGGTGCTCGCTGGCGGCGTAACCGCTCTCGTCACCCAGCACCACCACTGACAGCGAGGACAGCAGGCCGAAGGCGGCGGCCACCGCGAACGAACGGCGGGCCATGTCCTTGTGCTTGTTGCGCAGCAGGTACAGGGCGCTGATGGACATCACGAAGATGGCGCCGGTCACGTAGCCGGCACTGACGGTGTGCACGAACTTGGCCTGTGCCACCGGATTGAGCAGCACGGCGGCGAAATCCACCACTTCCATGCGCATCGTGTCCGGGTTGAACACCGCACCGGTCGGGTTCTGCATCCAGCCGTTGGCGATCAGGATCCACACCGCCGACAGGTTGGTGCCCAGCGCCATCAGCCAGGTGACGGTGAGGTGCTTGACCGGGCTCAGGCGCTTCCAGCCAAAGAAGAACAGGCCGATGAAGGTGGCTTCCAGGAAGAACGCCATCAGGCCTTCGATGGCCAGCGGCGCACCGAAGATGTCACCCACGTAGTGGCTGTAGTACGACCAGTTCATGCCGAACTGGAATTCCATCACCAGGCCGGTGGCCACGCCGATGGCGAAGTTGATGCCGAACAGCGCGCCCCAGAACAGGGTCATCTGCCGCCAGACCTGCTTGCGGGTCATGACGTACACGCTCTCCATGATGGCCACCAGGAAGGACAGGCCAAGCGTGAGAGGGACGAATAGGAAGTGGTACATCGCGGTCAGAGCGAATTGCAGCCGCGACAGTTCTACGACTGTCTGATCAATCATGGCCTGGCTACCTCGTGGATAGTGCCGTTGCGGGTGGCGGGAAGGGTGGTCTACGGGTGAATGATGTGACCGACTACTTCAAACAGCCTTGATCCAGATCAATGTATGAATGGGAACCCAAGAGGATCGTATGCCATTCCCGTGACCACTGCGACCGCCGGCCGCAGGGGGACACTGTTGCCTGCGCCTACAATGCGGGGCATTCCCTGCCATCTGTGAAGACTTTGAGCGCTGCCAAACCCACTGCTGCCGAGCCGCGTACCGCAGAAGAAGAATCGGCCCTGCAGCGGCGCGCCCGCACGGCGTGGCTGGCCGGCCTGGCCCATGCCGCGCGTGGCCGGCAGCGCCTGGCCGCCCTATGCATCAGCCTCTCCGGCGCCCTGCTGGTCGGCCAGGCCGCCGCGATCGCCTGGCTGGTGCAGACCGTGCTGGTGGAACGCGCGCCCTTGGCCAGCGGCCTGCCGGTCCTGGCCACGCTGGCCGTCATCCTGGTGCTGCGCACGCTGCTGGGCAGCGCCACCCAGGCCGCCGCCGGTGATGTGGCCGATGCCGCCCGGCTGGCCCTGCGTGAGCGTGTGTTCGCGCGCCTGCTCGGGCACGGCCCGCTGTGGCTGCGGCAGCGCCGCACCGGTGAGCTGGGCGAGCTGATGCTGCACCACGGCGATGCCATCGAAAGCTATTACAGCGGCTTCCTGCCGGTGCGTACCGAAGTGGTGGTGGTGCCGCTGCTGATCCTGGCCGCGGTGGCCTGGGTCGACTGGGTGGTGGCGCTGATCCTGCTGTTCACCGCGCCGCTGGTGCCGTTCTTCATGATGCTGGTGGGCTGGGGCGCCGAAGCGGCTGGGCGCGCACAGCTGGGTGAGTTGGCGCGGATGAGCGGCCACTTCGCCGATCGCATCAAGGGCCTGGGCCTGCTGCGCCTGTATGGGCGCGGCGAGGCGGAACTGGCTGGCATCGAAGCGGCGGCCGAGGGCGTGCGCGTGCGTACGATGAAGGTGCTGCGCATCGCGTTCCTGTCATCCACCGTGCTGGAATTCTTCGCCTCGGTGAGCGTGGCGATGGTCGCGCTCTACCTGGGCCTGAGCTACCTGGGCCTGATGTCGCTGCATGCAGCGGTGCCGACGCTGGGCGCGGGCCTGTTCTGCCTGCTGCTGGCCCCGGAGTTCTACGCGCCGCTGCGGCGGCTGGCCGCGCATTACCACGACCGCGCCAACGCGCTGGCCGCAGCGGCCGAGGTGGAGCGCCTGCTGCTTTCGCTGCCGGACGAGCCGGTGATGGCCGAGGTGCCGGTGGCACCGTTGGCGGTGGAGCCGGCCGAGGCGGCCTTGCCGCCGGTGCTGGCACAGGGGCTGGTGCTGCGCCCCTTGGGTGCCCCGCACGATGTGCTGCAGGGCGTGGACCTGCGGCTGGAGCCCGGGCAGCGGCTGGCGCTTGTCGGCCCCAGTGGCTCGGGCAAGAGCACGCTGCTGGAAGCGCTGGCCGGGTGGCTGCCGCCGCGTGCGGGGCGGGTACAGCTGCGCCCTGGCGTGCAGGTGGCCTATGCCAGCCAGCGCCCCTACCTGTTCCATGGCTCGATTGCCGACAACCTGCGCCTGGCCGATCCCGCGGCCAGCGATGCACGCCTGCGCGCGGTGGCCGAGGCGGCGCAGGTGCTGCAGTTCGCCCAGCGCCTGCCCGATGGGCTGGACACCGTGATCGGTGAGCGCGGCTTCGGCCTGTCCGGTGGTGAAGCCCGGCGCATCGGCCTGGCCCGGCTGCTGCTGCGCGACCCGCAGGTGCTGCTGCTGGACGAGCCCACCGCCTTCCTCGATGCCGACACCGAAGCCGCGTTGCTGCGCAGCCTGGCCGCGTACGCGCGCGGCCGCAGCGTGGTGGTGGCCACCCACAGCCCGGTGGTGGTCGCCTGGGCCGACCGTTGCCTGCTGCTGCCCGAAGGACGCCTGGTCGACCCGGCACAGGCGGTGCGCGCATGAGCCGTTCGCCCGATTCGCTGCGCGCGGTGTTCCTGCGCCACCGGCCGCGCCTGCTGCTGACGGTGCTGCTGTTGTGGATCACCATGCTGGCCGGCACCGCGCTGCTGGGCCTGTCCGGTGGTTTCCTCACCGCCGCCGCGTTGGCCGGTGCGGCAGGGCTGGCGCAGGGTTTCAACTTCTTCTCGCCTTCGGCCGGCATCCGCGGGCTGACCATGGCGCGCATCGTGTCGCGCTATTTCGAAAAGCTGGTTGGCCACGATGCCACGCTGCGCATCGCCCGCGATCTGCGCGTGTGGTTCTTCCGGCGCGCGCTGCCGCTGGCACCGGCGCGGCTGGGGGCCACGCGCACCGGTGAACTGCTGGCCCGCCTGCTGGGCGATATCGGCGAAGTTGATGGCCTGCTGGTGCGCGCCATCGGGCCGCTGGTGGCGCTGGGTGCGCTGTCGCTGGTGGCGGTGGGCGCGGCGGCGATGATCCTGCCCGCGGCCGCCGTGCTGCTGGCCGTGCTGGCGCTGCTGATCGGCTTCGGCGTGCCGTGGCTGGGCGTGCGCGGGCATGACCATGAAGAAGCCGATCGTGCCGCGCATCGTGCTGCGCTGCGGACGGCTGCATTCGAAGGGCTGGAGGGTGCGGGCGACCTGGCCGCGCTGCATGCCGATGCCGCCTGGCAGTTGAAGGTGCGCGTGGCGGCCAAGCAGCTGGCCTCGCGCGACCGGCGCCGGCGCTGGCGGCTGATCGCCGCTTCCACCCTGCATGGCCTGGTGGCCGGGCTGGGCCTGGTGGCGATGCTGGCGCTGGCCCTGCATGCGGCAGAACAGCAGCGCATTCCTGCGGAGATGGCGGCCGGGCTGGTGTTCCTGACCGTGGCGATGATCGAGTTGTGGGCGGGCATGGGCCTGGCATGGCAGTCGCTGCAGTCCGGTCGCATCGCTGCCGACCGCCTGCAGTCCATCGTCGAGCAGGCGCCGACGGTGGAAGATCCGTCGCTGCCGCAGGCGGTGCCGCAGGCCGCCACCGTGCAGTGGGAGAACGTGCATTTCCGCTGGCCGGGCGCGGCGCGGCCGGTGCTGTCGGGCCTGCAGTTATCCCTGGCACCCGGTGAGCGCATCGCCATCCGCGGCGACAGCGGCAGTGGCAAGACCACGCTGTCCAGCCTGCTGCTGCGCCTGTGGGATCCGCAGCAAGGGCGGTTGAGCTACGGCGGACACGATCTGCGCGGGTTCGCCCAGGCCGATTGGCATCGGCAGCTGGCGTGGTTGCCGCAGAACGCGCCGGTATTTGCCGGCACGGTGGCCGAGAACCTGCGGCTGGGTGACCCCGATGCCGGCGATGACGCCCTGTGGGCGGTGCTGCGCCGCGTGCGCCTGGGTGAGTGGGCCGAGCGCAATGGCGGCCTGCAGGCGTGGGTGGGCGAGAACGGCGCGACGATGTCGGCCGGGCAGGCGCGGCGCCTGGCATTGGCGCGGGCGCTGCTGCGCAACGCGCCGATCCTGCTGCTGGACGAACCGACCGAAGGCCTGGATGTGGATACCGCGCGCGCGCTGCTGCAGGATCTGGCTGGCCTGCTGGAGGGCCGCAGCCTGTTGATGATCACCCACGACGACCTGCCCGACGGCGTGGTGGATGCGCAGTACCGGTTGCGTGACGGCGTGCTGGAGCGCGAAGCGTAATCGCCGTGGATTTACCTGTGCCGTCCTCACGAGGTAGCGCCGGGCCATGCCCGGCGGCCGTTTGCGTGATGGCGTGCCGGCCGGCACATCCACGCATGGCGTGGATCTACTGGTGTCGTGCCGCCTGGTAGTGCCGGCCGCTGGCCGGCAATCACGCATCCGCGTCGTTCAAGCGGTTACCGCGCGAATTCGCGCAGCATCACCGCGATCGATGCGACGTTCGCCACCACGCACAGCCAGAACACCCACTGGAATTCCGCCTTGCGGTGCTTGTGGCGGAACAGCGCCTGGCCCAGCAGCGCCCCCGGCCAGCCACCGGCGAACGCCAGCAGCTGCAGTGTGCGCTCGGGAATGCGCCACTGCTTGCGCTGTGCCGCGCGCTTGTCATGCCCGTACAGCCCGAACGACACCGCACTGGCCAGCAGGCACCAGCCGCCCAGCCACAGCGGCAGCACCGCACAGAGCGTCAGCGCGACCAGCGCGCCGAACGCGGCCAACGCCAGGTTGCGCCGCCAGGCCACTTACAGCGCGTCGAGGAAGCCGCGCACGGCCGGGCCGAAGCGGTCGAAGTCGACCAGGAAGGCGTCGTGGCCCTGCGGTGAATCCAGGCCGATGAACTGCGCATCGGCGCCGCCGGCACGCAGGCCGTCGGCCACCTGCTGCTGCTGCTGCACCGGGAACAGGATGTCGGTGTTGGCGCCGATGGCCAGTGCCTTTTCGACACGGATCTGTGCCAGCCCCGCCAGCACGTCCCCATCGGCATACTCGGCCAGGTCGAACCAGTCCATCGAGCGGCTCAGGTACAGGTAGCAGTTCGGATCGAAGAAGCGCACGAAGCGCCGTGCATGGCCTTCGAGGTAGCTTTCCACCTGGAATTCCAGCCCGAACGGATCATCGTCGGTCTGGTCCGAATCCAGCCGCACGCGGCCGAAGCGGCCATCCCATTCCAGCGCGGAGCGATAGGTGATCACGCCCAGCTTGCGCGCCATGCGCATGCCCGATTCGGGGTAGTCGGTTTCGGTGTAGCGCCCACCGTTCCACTGCGGGTCCAGGCGGATGGCTTCGCGCTGCAGCGATCGGATGGCGATGGAGAACGGCAGTGCCTGCGCGCTGCCGGAAATGTTGACGTGGCTGCGGGCGATGCCCGGCTGCAACATCAACACGGCCAGTGCGGTCATGCCGCCCATCGAATTGCCGACCACGCAGGCCAGTTGCGCGATCCCCAGGGCATGCACCACCTCGATGGCGGCGCGCGCACCGTCTTCCACCGACAGTTCCGGGAAATCGAGGCGATAGGGTTCGCCGGTGGCCGGGTTCTGCGACGCCGGGCCGGTGGAACCCTTGCAGCTGCCCAGCGAATTGACGCAGACCACGAACCAGCGGTCGGTATCGATGGGCTTGCCGGCGCCAACCATTGCTTCCCACCAGCCCGGGGCCGGGTTGCCGGCGTTGGCGGCGGCGTGCGCGTCCGGCGACAGGCCGGTGACGATCAGGATCGCATTGCGACCGTCGGCAGCCAGGGTGCCCCAGGTTTCATAGGCCACGCGCGCGCCGTGCAGTGCGCCGCCGCGCTTGAACGGGAAGGGCGAGGGCAGGGCATGGAAGCGGGTGCCCGGCGGGTGCAGCGGTGCACGTTACGGGAAGCGCAACTCCACCACGCCGTCATGCGGCAATGTCACCCGCACCACGTCGCTCTGCAGGTCGCCTTCGCTGCGGTTGGCGCTGCCGCTGCGCGAAATGCGTGCCAGCACCTCCACTTCGGCGTGCGCCGACAAGGGGGCGGTCGGCATCGGGCTGTCACCGTCACCCAGCCCGACCGTAGCCGGGAAATCCGCCAACGGCAGCTTGCGTGCAGCCACCGGCATCGGCGGGCCGCCTGCGGCGCGGGCCAGCACGAATACCTGGGTGGTCGCCGGCCAGTCGCCGTGCTTCACCGCGTCGGGCAACTGCACGCGAACCTGCAGCAGCGCGGGTGCATCCGCGGCTGGTGCCGGCGGGGCCTGGCCCGCAGCCTCGCGGGCGATGGCGATCTGTGCCTGCAGGGCCTGTGCAGCACCGGGCTCCAGGCGCGGCAGCAGGCTGCTCCAGACATCGGCCGCCTCGGCGTTCTTTCCGCGCTGGCGCAGGGCGATGCCGAGCAGCCAGCTGGCGCGCTCCGCGTCCGGTGCCAGGCGACGCGCCTGTTGCAGCCAGTCCATCGCGGTATCGTCGAACTGCTTGCCGGCATCGGCCTGGGCGCGCGCCTGTGCGGCTTCCACCAGCACACCGGCATCATCCGGGGCGAGGGCCACGGCGCGGGCGAACGCCTCGGCCGCTGCAGCGGTGTTGCCCAGCTCACTCTGCGAACGGCCGAGCAGTGCCCAGCCATCGGCACGCTGCGGATCGCGCTCAAGTGCCTGCTGCAGTGCGCTCACGCCATCACGCAGGGTGGCCACCGACGGTGCCGGTTGCATGCGTGCGGCGCGCGGGTCGCCCACCAGCAGGTACAGGCAGGCGCCAACCACGCCCAGTGCCAGCACGCCCAGCATGAAACCGCGACGGCCCTGCTGGCGCAGCGGCCACAGCACCAGTGTGGCCATCAGCGCAGCCACCAGGCCAGCCAACACCGGCAATGCGTTGCTCACCAGCCATCTCCTTCGTCGGTGTTGCCGGCCGGTGCAGGCGCCACGTTGCGGCCACGGCGGCGGACGATGCCCAGCACCACCAGGCCGCCGGCGCCCAGCAGCAGCAACGGGCCACCCCACAGCAGCCAGGTGCCCGGCTGCAGCGGCGGCTGGTACAGCACGAACTCGCCGTAACGGGCTACCAGGAACTGCTTGATCTGCGCATCGTCGTGGCCCTGCTGCATCAGTTGCAGCACCTCGCGGCGCAGGTCCTGGGCGATCTGTGCGTTGGAATCGGCCAGCGACTGGTTCTGGCACTGCACGCAGCGCAGCTGCGCGGCCAGGTCGTGGAAGCGCGATTCTTCGGCAGCGTCGCGGAAGGCGAGGGGGCGCGGGTCGTGCAGCGGCTGCTGGGCCAGCGCCGGCAGCGCTGCGGCCATCAGCAGCGCAAGCAGCAGCCCGCGGCCGCGCTTACGGATTGCCGTGCAGGCCGGCATCGGCATTGCCCTGGGCCTTCTCGATCTTCTGCAGCGCCGGGATCAGCTTCTCGTCCACCACCTGCTGGGTCATCGCGCCGCTGTACTTCCAGCGCACGATGCCACTGCCGTCGACCAGGAAGGTTTCCGGCGCGGCGGTCACGCCCCAGTCGATGGCGGTGCGGCCTTCAACATCGCTCAGCACGACCATGAACGGGTTGCCCAGCGTTTCCAGCCAGTGCAGCGCGTCGGTCGGTTCATCCTTCCAGTTGTAGCCGATCACGCGCACGCGCTTGCTTTCGGCGAAGCGGGTCAGCACCGGGTGTTCCTCGCGGCAGGCCGCGCACCAGCTGCCCCACACGTTCAGCAGGTAGGGCGCGCCGCGCAGCTCTTCGCTGCGCACGGTCATGCTGGGGTCGTGCAGCACCGGCAGCGCAAAGGCCGGTGCCGGCTTGTCGATCAGCGCCGACGGCAGCACGTCGCGCTGCGGGTCGCCCGATTTCATCACCCCGTAGATCATCAGCCCCAGCAGGCCGAAGAAGAACAGCACGCCGATCACGATGGCTACCGGCGGCAGCGGGCGGGAAGGACGCGGGGCGGGGGACTCGGACATGGAAACTCCTACGGACGGCGGAAACGGCGGTCGGCGGCGGTGATGAATCCGCCCAGGGCCATCAGCAGCGCGCCCAGCCAGATCCAGCGCACGAACGGCTTGATGTGGACCCGTACCGCCCATGCATTGTTGCCCAGCGGCTCGCCCAATGCCACGTAGACATCACCGCTCAGGCGTGCATCGATGCCGGCTTCGGTCATTACCTGGCCACCGCTGGCGTACTGGCGTTTTTCCGGGTGCAGCAGGGCCAGCTCGCGACCGTTGCGGAACACCCGCAGGTGGCCGCGATCGGCGGTGAAGTTGGGGCCCTCGCGATGGTCCACGCCCTCGAAGCGCACTTCGTGGCGACCGACCACCACCTGCTGGCCCGGCGCCAGCGCGACTTCGCGCTGCACGTTCAGCGCTTCCACCAGCAGCGCACCGGCCAGGAAGACCGCGATGCCGGTGTGGGCGACGATCATGCCGAGCATCTCGGCCGTGAAGCGGCCATTGCCGCGCAGACGCTGCCAGACGAAGCGCGCGGTACCCAGCCCGACCCAGGCGGCGGCGGCCACGCCGAGGCCGGCCTTCCAGCCGTTCTGCGGCGCCTGCCACCACGCCAGCGCGCCCAGCAGCACGGCCAGTCCCAGCCACGGGGCAAGCAGCGCGAATGCACGCGATGGCTGGTCGCGCTGCCACTTCACCAGCGGGCCGAACGGCAGCAGCAGCACCATCGGTGCCATCAGCAGCAGGAACAGGCTGCCGAAGTAGGGCGGGCCGACCGAGATCTTGCCCAGCGACAGCGCGTCGGCCAGCAGCGGGTACAGCGTGCCCAGCAGCACCATTGCGCAGGCCGTGGCCAGCAGCAGGTTGTTGGCCAGCAGCAGGGTCTCGCGCGAGGTGGCGGTGAAGCCGCGGCGCGGATCACCAGCGTCCACGCTGAGGCCGCTGGCGCGCAGCATGTACAGCAGCAGGCTGCCGCCGACCAGCAGCGAGAGGAAGACGAGGATGAACAGGCCGCGCGAGGGATCGGCGGCGAACGAGTGCACGCTGGTCAGCACGCCCGAGCGCACCAGGAAGGTGCCAAGCAGGGACAGCGCGAAGGCGGCGATGGCCAGCAGCAGGGTCCAGCTGCCGAAGGTGCCGCGCTTTTCAGTGACGGCCTGCGAGTGGATCAGCGCGGCGCCGACCAGCCAAGGCATGAAGCTGGCATTTTCCACCGGGTCCCAGAACCACCAGCCGCCCCAGCCCAGCTCGTAGTACGCCCACCAGCTGCCCAGCGCGATGCCCAGGGTCAGGAAGCCCCAGGCCACGTTGGTCCACGGCCGCGTCCAGCGCAGCCAGCGCGCATCCACGCGGCCTTCCAGCAGTGCGGCCACGGCGAAGGCGAACGGCACCGCAAAGCCCACGTAGCCCAGGTACAGCATCGGCGGGTGGATGATCAGCCCCGGGTCCTGCAGCAGCGGGTTGAGGTCGCGGCCCTCCAGCGGTGCCGGGTTCAGGCGCAGGAACGGGTTGGAGGTGAAGATGAGGAAGGCGAGGAAGCCGACGCTGACCACGCCCATCACCGCCAGCACGCGCGCCTGCACCGGGGCGGGCAGGTGCCGCGAGAACAACGCTACGGCACCGGTCCACAGCGCCAGCACCAGCGCCCACATCAGCAGCGAACCTTCGTGCGCGCCCCAGACCGCCGAGTAGCGGTAGATCATCGGCAGCAGTGAATTGGAGTTCTCGGCCACGTAGCGCACCGAGAAGTCCTGCTGCACGAAGGCGGCGGTCAGCACCGCGAACGCGCCGGCCACCAGCAGCAGCTGGGCGAAGGCGGCCGGGCGGGCCACCGCCATCCACGCCGCATTGCCGCGCTGCGCACCCACCAGCGGCAGGCCGGCCTGCAGCAGCGAGGCCAGCAACGCACACAGCAGCAGGATCTGGCCCAGCTCTGGCAGCACTCCAGGCAGCACTCAGCGCACCTCGGTGGCCGGTACCGGCACGTCGTGCTTGCGATGGGCATCGCCCATCTTGTCGGCCACTTCCTTCGGCACGTACTTCTCATCGTGCTTGGCCAGCACTTCATCGGCCACGAACACGCCGTCCTGCAGGCGCCCGCTGGCGACCACGGCAGTGCCCTCGGCAAACATGTCCGGCAGGATGCGCGAGGTGAGCACGGCCAGCTGGGCGTCGCCGTCGGTGACCTCGAAACGCGCATCGAGCGAACCGACCGGGCGGTTGAACGAGCCCTTCACCACCATGCCGCCGAGACGGAAGCGGGTCTGCGCATCAACGTCGCCACGCAGTACTTCGGACGGGGTGTAGAGGTAGGCGATGTTGCGTTCCAGTGCCATCGCCACCAGCGCGGTGGCCAGGCCGGAGGCGAGCAGGGCCAGCAGCACCCAGGCCAGGCGGCGGCGCTGTACCGGGGTCATCGTTCCAGCTCCGCCGACAGGGTCGGCGCGGCCTGCTGGGCGGTCTGCCGCGCCTGCTGCCGCTGCTGGCGCGACTGTGCCTGGCGGCGGGCGGCGCGCAGGCGCAGCCACGAGCCGATGGCATCGGCCAGCAACACCAGCACGAACACCGCATAGGCGCCGATCACGAAGGGCAGGTGGGTCATCGCCGGGTCTCCTCCACGCGCTGGCCGACCCAGGCCTTGCCGGCCTCGCGGTCGAGGTTGTCGGCGCGTGCCTTGGCCAGCACCGAGCCGGCGAACCAGAATTTGGTGCCGATCACCATCCACCACAGCGGCGCGATCATCGCGCTGCTGATGGCCGAGTCACCGAAGACGCTGATCGACTGGCGCTGGTGCAGGCCACCCCACCAGTCCACCGAATAGCGGATGACCGGCAGCAGGCTGACGCCGACGATCGCCAGCAGGCCAGCCGCGCGCGCGGCGCTGCGGCGGTCCTCGATGGCGTGATACAGGCCGATGACGCCCAGATAGAGGAACAGCAGGACCAGTTCGCTGGTCATGCGCGGGTCCCAGTCCCACCAGGTGCCCCAGGTGCCCTTGCCCCAGATGCTGCCGGTGAGCAGGGTGATGAGGGTGAAGCCAGCGCCCATCGGCGCGCAGGCCATCGCCAGGATCTCGCAGATCTTGATGCGCCAGATCAGCGCGATGGCGGCATACAGCGCCATCAGCGCGAACACGAACAGGCTCATCCAGGCACTGGGCACGTGGATGTAGAGGATGCGGAAGCTGTCCAGCTGGCGTGCCTCCGGCGGAACCACCAGCAGTGCCTGCCACAGGCCCACCAGCAGCACTGGCAGCGCGGCGATGTAGAACACACGCGACCAGCGGGCAGCGAAACGATCGAACGTGGGCGGCGAACCGAGTTGATGGAACCAGCGGACGATCGGATTCATGCGTGACGGCTATCCAGCAAGGGTGGATTGGCTCTCTGCCCGTTCAACTCAGGGAAATACGGATGGCCGCAGCCGTCGCCAGCGGTGCCAGCAGCAACGCGACCACCAGTCCTGCGCCCAGCATCAGCAGCGCACCCACCGGATCCTGCCCGCGACTGGCCGCCGCCAGACTGCCCGCACCAAACACCAGCACCGGTACGTACAGCGGCAACGACAGCAACGCCACGAGAATACCAGAGCGCCGGATGCCTACGGTCAGCGCGGCGACCACGCCACCGATCAGGCTCAGCACCGGTGTTCCCAGCAGCAACGATGCCAGCAACATCGGCAGTTGGTCATGTGGCAGATGCAGCATTTCCGCCAGCAGCGGGCTGACCACGATCAGCGGCAGCGCGGTGGTGGCCCAATGCAGCAGCACGCGCACCAGCACCAGCCAGGCCAGCGGCACCGGTGCCAGCAGCCATTGTTCCAGCGATCCATCCTCGGCATCGGAACGGAACAGCGAATCCAGCGCCAGCTGCCCGGCCAGCAGCACCGCCAGCCACAGCACCGCACCGGCAGTGGCGGCCAGCGGCTGCGGGTCGCGGCCCTGTGCCAGGGCGAACAGCACCACCACCAGCAGGGCGAACAGCACCGGCTGCAGCGCATCACCACGACGGCGCCAGAGCAGGCGCAGGTCGCGCGAAAGCAGGGCGCGGGCGGTCTGCCACAGGCCCGGTTCGGTACCCGGGGCGATCATGCCGCAGCTCCCTGCGTGCTGGCGGGCGGCTGCCCGGGCGCACGCAGTTCCAGCAGGCGCGTGCGTACCGGCGGCGCAGCATAGGCGCCGTGGGTGGTGACCAGGGCGGCACCGCCGCCGCGCAGATGGGCCGAAATCATCCGGTTGACCAGGTTGATGCCATCCAGATCGAGGTTGGCGTAGGGTTCGTCGAGCAGCCACAGCGGCGCCGGTGACAGCCAGATGCGGGCCAGCGCCAGGCGGCGTTTCTGGCCGGCCGACAGGTGCCGCACCAGAGTGTCCTCGTAGCCGGCCAGGCCAACGATGGCCAGCGCGCTGCCGGGCATCTGCTTGGCCCGGCGGCCATGCAGGCCACAGAGGAAATGCAGGTTCTCCAGCGTGTCCAGGTCCGGCTTCAGCGCCGGCAGGTGGCTGAGGTAGGCGACATAGCGGGCACGCTCGGCATTGCTGGCCTGCTTGCCGTCAATGCGGACCTGGCCGGCGCCCGGCCGGGCCAATCCCGCCAAAACGCGCAGCAGGGTGGTCTTGCCGGCACCATTGCCGCCCTGCACCAGCAGCGCCTCGCCGGCGTCCACGTGGAAATCCAGCGGGCCGAACACGGGTTCGTCATTGCGGGAGAAGCTCAGGCCGCTGGCGGCCAGCAATGCTGGGGTGTTCAAGGGGCAGGGGTCTTCGTGCCGGAGTGCGGCGGCAATTGTAGCGATGAATGCCCGTGGTAGTGCCGGCCGCTGGCCGGCAATTCCCCCGGCGCCGGTTGTCTGGCCGCTGTTGCCGGCCAGCGGCCGGCACTACCGAAGCAGGGATTGCGTAAACTCAGAGGTCTGTCTCCCCATTCCCCCAGGCCGATGCAACCCACCACCAAGCTGCCCAAGGTCGGTACCACGATCTTTACCGTGATGTCCCAGCTCGCCGCCGAACACGGCGCGGTCAACCTGGGCCAGGGTTTCCCGGATTTCTCCGCGCCGCAGCGCCTGATCGACGAAACCACCAAGGCGATGGCCGCCGGCCTGAACCAGTACCCGCCGATGACCGGCGTGGCACCGCTGCGCCAGGCCATCGCGCAGAAGTCGCTGGACCTGTACGGTGCGACGATCGACCCGGACACCGAGATCACCGTCACCAGCGGTGCCACCGAGGCGATCTTCAACGCCATCCACGCCGTGGTGCGTGCCGGCGAGGAAGTGATCGTGCTTGACCCTGCCTACGACTGCTATGAACCGGCCATCGAACTGGCCGGCGCCATTGCCGTGCACGTGCCGCTGGACCCGCAGACCTTCGCCGTGGACTGGGACCGCGTGCGTGCGGCGATCACCCCGCGCACCCGCATGCTGATGGTCAACACCCCGCACAACCCGTCCGGCGCGATGCTGGACGAGGCCGACATGCAGGCGCTGGCCGACCTGCTGCGTGGCACGCAGATCTACCTGATCTCCGATGAAGTGTACGAACACATCATCTACGACGGCCGCCGCCACGAATCGGCGCTGCGCTACCCGGAACTGCGCGAGCGCACCTTCGTCATCTCCAGCTTCGGCAAGACCTACCACTGCACCGGCTGGAAGATCGGCTACGCCGTGGCGCCGCCGCTGCTGACTGCTGAATTCCGCAAGGTGCACCAGTACAACACTTTCACCAGCTTCGGCCCGGCGCAGTATGGTTTCGCCGCGATGATCCGCGATGAACCGGAGCACCATCTGGAGCTGGGTGCGTTCTACCAGGCCAAGCGCGATCGTTTCCGCGAGCAGCTGGCCAGCACGCGCCTGAAGCCGCTGCCGGTGCCGGGTGGCTATTTCCAGCTGGTCGACTACTCGGCCATCAGCGATCTGCCCGACCATGAATTCGTGAAGTGGCTGACCATCGAGAAGGGCGTCACTGCCATCCCGCTGTCGCCGTTCTACGAAACCGCGCCGGTCGGCCAGCGCCTGGTGCGCCTGTGCTTTGCCAAGAACGAAGCGACCCTGGACGCGGCGATCGAACGCCTGCGTCTGCTGTAATGGGAGCCGGTCGGGCAGCGGACAGGGAGAGATTCTTCGAGCTTCTTGAGTCGGAGTTCTTTCCGCGCCTGCTGGAGGCGGGGTTCGTTCGCAAAGGGCGGATCTTCCGCAGAATCCGCGCTCCGCTGATTCATGTCGTCGAGTGCCAGCCCGGGGCCAGTGGGGAGGGGTGCTACCTGGAGATGGGGGCGCATCTGGCGTTCCTGCCTCAGCAAGGTGGTGGCGAATTTTCGCCGACGACGATTGACGAATCCGGTTGTGTATTTCGCGAGCGGCTTGCGGGGGATGGCGCGATTGCCGGAGGTGGCTGGGCCTATGGGGATTCCGAACAGGAGCGTGTCACCTCAGTAAAAGCGCTCTGTTCCGCATGGGAGAGCGCTGGCAGCGACTTCTTCACAGCTCACCAGACCTTCCCCGACGACTACCAGGCCATGTTGGACAAGGCAGATTTCGAGCAGGCTCGGGCCATCGAGCTGCTCACTTTGGCGCGCATAGCGGCCAATCTGCAGCGTAAGGAACAGGCTCTGGCACTGGCTCACCTGGGGTTGGAGCGGGCGGCTCCGGCTGCAAGCTCGCTCAGGGCGCAGTTGCGCCGATTCATCGAAAACGAAGGGTGATGTCGCGTCGTTTGATCGCGTCAACGCCACCTACTGCACCTTCATACTCTGCGAATCCATGATCATGAATGACCTGCGCATTTCCCTCGTCCAGGGCGACACCCGCTGGCATGACCCGGCGGGCAACCGTGATTACTACGGCGCGTTGCTGGCGCCGCTGGCCGGCAGTACCGACCTGGTGATCCTGCCGGAGACCTTCACCAGCGGCTTCTCCAACGAGGCCATCGCCCAGGCCGAAGGCATGGACGGCCCGACCGTCGCCTGGGTGCGCGAGCAGGCCCGGGCGCTGGACGCGGCGGTGATCGGCAGCGTGCAGCTGCGCGACGGCGAAGGCGTCTACAACCGCCTGCTGTTCGCCACGCCCGATGGCGGGCTGCAGTACTACGACAAGCGCCACCTGTTCCGTTACGGCGGCGAGCACGAGCGCTATGCCGCCGGGCGCGACCGCCTGAGCGTGGAATGGAAGGGCTGGCGGATCAATCCGCAGGTCTGCTACGACCTGCGTTTCCCGGTGTTCTGCCGCAACCGCTACAACGTGGAGCGGGCAGGGCAGATGGATTTCGACCTGCAGATCTTCGTGGCCAACTGGCCGTCGGCGCGCGCCTATGCGTGGACGACCCTGCTGCGCGCGCGGGCGATCGAGAACCTGTGCTTCGTGGCCGCGGTCAACCGCATCGGCGTGGACGGCAACCAGCTGCACTACGCCGGCGACAGCGCGGTGATCGACTTCCTCGGCCAGCCGCAGGTGGAGATCCGCGAGCGCGAGCAGGTGGTCACCACCACCATCTCGGCCGAGGCCCTGGCCGCGCACCGCGCACGCTTCCCGGCGATGCTCGATGCCGATGCGTTCCACCTGGACGAGCGCGCCTGAGCGGGCGCTCGACTGGCGGCTGAACGCTTGCCGCACCGGCGCGCGTGCCTCCATCCACCGTGCACGCGCGCGCTGCTAGATTCGCCGGCAGTCCGACCTGAAGTGGAAGTCCTGCCGATGAACAAGCCCCTTGTCCTGCTGCTGGCGCTGGCCGCAGCCTCGCTGGCCCCGGCCGCCCATGCCGGTGGCAACCTTGATTGCCAGCTGCGCTACAACCTGTCCGGCTGGTCGCTGATCTACAAGACCGCCTCGGGCAACGGCACCATCCAGTGCAGCAACGGCGCCAGCATGCCGGTGCACATCCAGCTCAAGGGCGGCGGCCTGACCGTGGGCAAGTCGAAGATCAGCAACGGCCGCGGCAGCTTCACCGGCGCGGTGGGCATCAACGAGCTGCTGGGCACCTACGCTTCGGTGGGCGCGCACGCAGGCGCAGTGAAATCCAGCAACGCGCAGGTGATGACCAAGGGCGACGTTTCGCTGGCCCTGTCCGGCACCGGCAAGGGCTGGGACCTGGGCGTGGACGGCACCGCGTTCACCATCAGCCGTCGCTGATCCCGGTCCATCCACGCATGGCGTGGATCTACCAGGTATTTGTTCCACCCGATAAAGAAAAACCCCGGCCGGAGCCGGGGTTTTTCATTTCAGCACGGCGTGCGATCAGCCGCCGCGCGGGCCGCTGCGACGCGGGCCGCCCGGGCCACGGTTGCCGCCGGGGCCGCCCGGGCCACGGTTGCCACCCGGGCCGCCGGGACCACGGTTGCCGCCGGGACCACCCGGGCCACGGTTGCCGCCCGGACCGCGATTGCCGCCCGGACGCGCATTGGCGTTGCCGCCCGGACGACCGTTGCCTGCCGGACGCGTGCTGCCGTACGGGCTGAAGCCCGGATTGGCGTGGTCGGACGGGAAGCTCGGGGCGTTGCCCGGATGGCCGTAGGGGTGCTTGTTGCCCTGGCCCTGCGAGCGGTTGCCCGCACCGGCCGGACGACCCTGGCCGCCACCGGCGCCACCACGGCCTTCACCGCCGAAGCCGCCGCGACCCTGGCCGCCACCTGCACCGGCGCCCGGACCCTTCGGCTTGCCGTACGGACGGCCCTGGCCACCCGCGCCAGCGCCCGGACCACGGGCACCCGGGCCACGTGCGCCCGGACCGGCGTTGCGGTGGCCGCTCGGGCCGGTGCTGACACCGTCCGGCACGTACCAGGTACGGAACGCGGCCGGGTTGCCTTCCGGCAGCGAACGGTCGTTCTTCGGCGCGCGCTGCTTGAACGGCTTCTGCGACTGCTTGGCGGCTGCTTCGCCGCTGACGGTCAGGCCGCCCTTGAAGCCGCCACCCTTGCCGCCGCGACCACGGCCGCGGTCTTCGCGCACGTTATCGAAGCGGCGCAGTTCGCGACCTTCATCGGCGGTGCTGTGGCCGTTGACGTAGGCATTGCCACGACCGCCTTCGCGCACGCGCACGGTGGTCTTGGCAGCGCGACGCTGGCCGATCACCGGCTGCAGGGTCAGCGCCGACGGCGCGCCTTCTTCCAGCTTCAGCTGCGCGCGCAGGGCTTCGACCTGGGCGGTCGGCAGTTCCACCGAATGGCCACGGACCAGTTCGCGCGGCAGGCTGACCTTGCCGTAGCGGGTGCGCTTCAGGCGGCTGACCTGGCAGCCCTGCGATTCCCACAGGCGGCGCACTTCGCGGTTGCGGCCTTCCTTCACCACGACGCGGAACCAGTCGTGCGAATCGGTGCCGCCGATGCGTTCGATCTCGTCGAACTTGGCCGGGCCGTCTTCCAGCGCGACACCACGGGCGAGGCGGTCGACGATGGCGTCGGAGACCTTTTCCTCGCCTTCCGGGGCACGCACGCGCACCACGTACTCGCGCTCGACCTCGAACGACGGGTGCATCATGGCGTTGGCCAGTTCACCGTCGGTGGTGGCCAGCAGCAGGCCGGTGGTGTTGATGTCCAGGCGGCCGATGGCGATCCAGCGCGCGCCCTTCAGCGGCGGCAGGGATTCGAACACGGTCGGGCGGCCTTCGGGATCTTCGCGGGTGGTCACTTCGCCTTCCGGCTTGTTGTAGACCAGCACGCGCGACGGCTCGGCCAGGGCAGTGGCGACGAAGCCACGGCCATCCAGCTCGATCTTGTCGCCGCTCTTGACCGACATGCCGGTCTGCGCGACTTCGCCGTTGACCTTGACCAGGCCTTCGGCGATGCGCTGTTCCAGCGCACGGCGCGAGCCGAGGCCGGCCTGGGCCAGCACCTTGTGCAGGCGCTCTTCCAGCTTGAACTGTTCGGAGGTGGCTTCGCGCTTCAGCGAGAGCTTGTTACGGGGGGTGTCACTCATCAGTTTTGCTCCGGCCGACGGTTTCGAGGTCGGCCTCTGGTTCGGAATCGGCTTGGTCAACAGCCACGGTCGTCGTCGCGACGGCGTTGTCTTCGCGTTCGTTCACTGGCACCGCGCGCTCGCCCGGCGCGGAATCGGGGTGCCCATCATCGAGGGGCGAAGGTGCTTGCTCATCGGTGGCCGGCGCAGCAGCTGCGTCGGCGGAATCGGGGGTGTTGCCATCGCCGCCCTGCAGGCCGGCGTCATCATTGGCGGCCGCGTCGGGGTCGGCGCTGATGTCCGGGCCGGCGGCACCGGCAACGGCGGGACCATCACGGTCCAGCGCCAGCTGCGGTTCCAGCTCGCCCAGGTCTTTCAGTTCCGACAGCGGCGGCAGTTCGTCCAGGCGCTTCAGGCCGAAATAGTCCAGGAAGCCCTTGGTGGTGCCAAACAGCGCCGGCTTGCCGGGCACGTCGCGGTGGCCGACCACGCGGATCCATTCGCGCTCTTCCAGTGCCTGGATGATGTTGCTGCTGACCGCCACGCCGCGCACCTGCTCGATCTCACCGCGGGTGATCGGCTGCCGGTAGGCGATCAGCGCCAGGGTTTCCAGGGTGGCGCGGGTGTAGCGGGTTTTGCGTTCGGTCCACAACCGGCTGATCCAGCCGTGTACTTCGCCGGTCACCTGGTAGCGGAAGCCGGAGGCGACCTCGACCAGCTCCACGCCGCGGCCTTCGCAGCCCTCGCGCAGGCGCTCCAGCGCACGTTCGATGCTGCCCGGCGGTGCCGGTTCCTCTTCCGGGAACAGGTCTTTCAGCTGGGCCAGGGTGAGCGGCTGGCTGGAGGCCAGCAGGGCACCTTCGACAATGCGGTTGATCAGCGTCTGGTCCATCGGCAGTCAGCGCTCACTCGTTTTCATTGGCGGCGTCGTTGTCGTCGAACTCGCTGCTGAACTGCAGCGGGGCGTTGGTGTTGCCGGCGGCCAGGGACTTCACGTAGATCGGCGCCAGCGGTTCTTCCTGGACCAGGTCCAGCAGCTGCTCCTTGGCCAGTTCCAGCACGGCCAGGAACGTGACCAGCACGCCCAGCTTGCCTTCTTCGGCGGTGAACAGGCCTTCAAAGCGGTAGAACCTGCCGTCTTCAAGCCGGCCGAGCACTTCGCCCATGCGCTGCCGCACGCTCAGTGCCTCGCGCTTGATGGCGTGGCCGCTGAACAGCTCGGCGCGCTTGAGCACGTCGTGCAGGGCCAGCAGCATCTCCTTCAGGTCCACCGGCGGCGGCAGCTTCACCGTCGCCCGCTCGGGCATGAAGGCGTGCGCCACCGTGGTGTCGCGGTCCTGGCGGGGCAGGGCGTCGATATCCTCGGCAGCCTGCTTGAAACGTTCGTACTCCTGCAGCCGGCGCACCAGCTCGGCGCGCGGGTCGGCTTCGTCGCCTTCCTCGCTGACCGGGCGCGGCAGCAGCATGCGCGACTTCACCTCGGCCAGGATCGCGGCCATCACCAGGTACTCGGCGGCCAGTTCGAAGCGCAGCTCGCGCATCACGGTGATGTATTCCACGTACTGCCGGGTGATCTCGGCCACGGGAATGTCCAGCACGTCCAGGTTCTGCCGGCGGATCAGGTACAGCAGCAGGTCCAGCGGACCTTCAAAGGCATCCAGGATGACTTCCAGCGCATCCGGCGGGATGTACAGGTCCTGCGGGATCTGCAGGACCGGTTGCCCATGCACCACGGCCAGCGGCATTTCCTGCTGCTGGGGGGCGGGCGGCCGGGTTGGCGGGTTCGCGTCGAGCGCGAGTTCGGAAGTCATCTAATGGACAATAGGATTGCAACGGACCAGTCGCGGTACCGGACCTGCCGGGCCTGCGCCACGGCGCCCCAGGCACCAGTCACGCCGGGATCGGCGCGATTCCACACATATCAAACAGCAGGACGCGCCGCAGGAAACGGCGGCGACGGAACTACGGGGAGGTCGTCTACGTGGCCCGGCCGGTTGGCCCGGTTCGAAGCAGCGGTACGGTCGTCGGGGGCTGCGTTGGCCGCAAAAACCGACGGGCTGCTGCATCAAGCCACGTGCAATGGTGCCTAGGGTACGGCTTTGCCGGGCCAGTGTCCAGCCGGGCCGGTGGCGGTGCCCCATTGGCTAGAATCGACGCACCGCAACATGAACGAGGAATGCCCGTGTTCTATGTGATTGAAGGTTACGACGGCCAGGATGTCCTGGCGCAGCGGCTGCAGGCCCGGCCCGAACACCTGGCGCGGCTGCACGCGCTGCGCGACGAAGGCCGCCTGCTGCTGGCCGGGCCGTGCCCGGCGATCGACAGCGAGGATCCGGGTCCGGCCGGTTTCAGCGGATCGGTGGTGATTGCCGCGTTCGACTCGCTCGCGCAGGCCCGGGAATGGGCCGATGCCGACCCCTACGTGGCTGCCGGCGTCTACACCCGCGTCGACGTGCGGCCGTTCCGCAAGGTGCTGCCATGAGTGCGCAGCGCATCGATCTGATTCGTGCTGCGCTGCAACAGGCATTGGCGCCGAGCACGCTTGAGATCGAAGACGACAGCCACCGCCATGCCGGCCACGCCGGTGCACGTGACGGGCGGGGCCATTTCAACGTGCTGGTGGTCAGCGAGCAGTTCGCCGGCATGGCTCCGCTGGCGCGCCATCGCGCCGTGTATGCCGCGCTGGGCGGACTGATGGAGACCGATATCCATGCGCTGTCCATCCGCGCATACACCCTGTCCGAGCAGGGCTGATGGCCTGTCCCGCAAAGTCCTGCCAGGTCCAGGAACAGACCTGTCCACGTCAGATTTCTGTGTCCATCCGGGGACATTCGTCTAACGGAGTGTTTACAAGCGCAGATGGAAACGCTTACATTCCGCGCCAAGCTGGTAGGTCCAAGCCGTGGAGGGCGGCTTCGTGAACAAGGCAGCCATAACAATCAAAGACGTCGCACGAGAAGCCCGGGTCTCCGTGGCCACGGTTTCCCGCGCGCTGAACGGGCATGAGAATGTCGCCGAACCGGTCCGCCAGCTTGTGCTGGAGGTCGCCGCGAGGCTGCGTTACACCCCGCACGCCGCCGCACGCAGCCTGAGCAGCCGCCGCACCAATACGGTGGGCGTGGTGCTGCCCGATCTGTACGGCGAATTCTTCTCCGAGCTGATGCGCGGCATCGACAACGTTGCCCGCAACCGTCGCCAGCACCTGCTGGTGTCCAGCTACCACGGCGACCAGGTACAGCAGGGCGCCGCCCTGCGTGCCATGCGCGGCCGCGTCGATGGCCTGCTGGTGCTCTCGCCCTATGCCGAGAGCCCCGGCTTCCTCACCGACAACCTGCCGCAGTCGCTGCCCACGGTCCTGATCAATACCTATCTGCCGGGGCAGGATCACCCGGTCCTGAGCATCGACGATCACGCCGGTGCGATGGCCATGACCCGTCACCTGCTCGATGCCGGCCACCGCCGCATCGCGTTCATTTCTGGCCCGGATCTCAACTTCGACGCGCGCGAGCGCCTGCGCGGCTTCCGTGACGCGCTGGCGGCTTTTGGCAACGGCGCCGAAGGCATCGAGTTGCCCGGTGATTTCGACGAAGCTTCCGGCCATCGTGCCGGTCAGGAGATGCTGGCAGCCGGCGCGCTGCCCGATGCCGTGTTCGCCGCCAACGACATGATGGCCCTGGGTTGCCTCTACGCATTCGCGCAGGCAGGCATCCATGTGCCCACCGATGTCGCCCTGGCGGGTTTCGATGACATTCCACTGGCGCGGTTTGTACACCCCTCGTTGACCACCATGCAGGTCAGTATCGCCGAGTTGGGCGATAGGGCGATGACGCGTCTGATGCAGTTGATGGACGGCAACACCCCCGAAGGGGCAGGTGACAAGCAGACGCTCGTTCCCCGCCTCATCGTTCGCGATTCCACCACTCCGCCATCGGGCCATTGAAGCCAGAGGCGTTCCTTCTTTCTTGATTGATCGCAGGTACCGCATTCGCGGATACCGCCACCCGGAGATTGAGTTGATGATGCATTCCACGATCCGCATGCCGGCCCGCCGGCTGCTGAGCACCGCACTGGTCAGCTGCCTGATGCTGGCCGCCGCCCCGAACGTCATGGCGCAGTCGGCCAACGCCAGCCTGCGCGGCCAGGTGGCCGGCGCCCAGGCCGGTTCGGAAGTCACCGCTACCAACGTCGCCACCGGCACCGTCCGTCGCGGCACCGTGCGCGCCGATGGCACCTATTCGCTGATGGGCCTGGATCCGGGCACCTATGACGTGGCCGCCAATGGCCAGACCCAGAAGGTCACCGTCACCGTGGCCTCGACCTCCACGCTGAACTTCAGCGAGGCCGCCGCCGGTGGTACTGCCGGTGGCAGCGCCGCGACCAACCTGGACACCGTCAACGTCGTCGCGCCGACCCTGCTGCAGGAAGTGCGTACCTCTGAAGTCGGCAAGACCGTCAGCCTGCAGCAGATCCAGACCACCCCGCAGGTGTCGCGCAACTTCCTGGAGTTCGCCGATGCCGTGCCGGGCCTGATCTTCACCCGTGATGCCAAGGGCAACACCTCGCTGCGCGGCGGTGCCACCAATTCCGACGGCACCAACGTCTACATCGACGGCGTGGGCCAGAAGAGCTACGTCAAGGGCGGCGGCGTGGCCGGCCAGTCCGGCAGTGCCGGCAACCCGTTCCCGCAGCTGGCCATCGGCGAATACAAGGTCATCAGCGGCAACTACAAGGCCGAGTACGGCCAGGTGTCGAGCGCCGCAGTGACCGCTGCCACCAAGTCCGGTACCAATGAATTCAAGGGTGAGGCGTTCTACCGCTACACCGATGAAGACATGCGCGCCAAGACCCCGGCCGAGCGCCAGGGCGGCAAGGACAAGATGGTCTCGGCCGAGAAGGAATACGGCTTCGCCCTGGGCGGCCCGATCATCCAGGACAAGGCGCACTTCTTCGTGACCTACGAAGCCAAGCGCTTCGACCTGCCGGTCACCATCGCTCCGGACGGCGCCGTCACCGGTGCCGCCAGCCTGCTGCCGCCCGCGGGCGCCGCCGGCCTGGGCCCGGCCAGCCAGCCGTTCCAGCAGGACCTGATCTTCGGCAAGATCGACTTCGAGCCGACCGACAACGACCGCATCGAGCTGACCTTCCAGGACCGCGACGAAACCCAGTCGCAGTTCAGTGGCCAGACCTCGCCGGAAGCCGGCCGTGAAGTGGTCAACACCGACCGTCGTTACGCGCTGCGCTGGAACCACAGCGGCGAGCGTTTCTACAACGAAATGATGGTCACCCATGAAGATTCCTTCAACAACCCGACCCCGCTGACCCTGGCCAACGGCATCACCTACACCGCACCGGACGGCACCGAAGACCGCACCGTGGTGAAGATCGGTGGCGCCTCGGCACTGGATTCGCAGGTGAAGGGCCAGAAGGGCTGGTCGATCGAGGACAACCTGACCCTGGACGGCATCCAGTGGGCCGGCGACCACACCATCAAAATGGGCGTGAAGTACAAGGCCATCGACCTGTACGCCTCCGATGCGGCGCAGATCAACCCGACCTTCACCTACAGCCTGGGCGATCCGGACTTCCCGGATTCCATCCCGTACAAGGCGCAGTTCGTCAAGCCGGTGACCGGCGTGGACGGCGTGTCGGGTGAAGTGCGTTCGAAGTCCAAGCAGTACGGCGTGTTCATCCAGGACGACTGGCAGGTCAACGACCACCTGCAGATCAACCTCGGCCTGCGCTGGGACTACGAAGTCACCCCGTCCTACCTGGACTTCGTGACCCCGCAGGCGGTGGTCGATGCGATCTACTCGCAGGATCCGCGCGCCCCCGCCGGCCAGACCTACGCCGATTCGCTGGCGCTGGGCGGCCTGGACATCAGCAACTACATCAGCAACGGCCACAACCGCAAGGCATTCAAGGATGCCTGGCAGCCGCGCCTGGGCTTCTCGTATGACATCAACGCCGACGAGCAGCACGTGATCCACGGTGGTGCCGGCCGTTCGTACGACCGCGACCTGTTCGACAACCTGCAGCTGGAAACCACCAAGCTGGCCCTGCCGCAGCCGACGATCTACTTCCGCAACCCGGCCACCGGCACCTGCATCAACGGCCAGGCCGCCTGCTATGACTGGAACCCGAACCTGCTCAACGGCATCGGCAACCTGCAGGACCTGGTCGGCGCGACCAGCAATGCCGGCCTGGAAGTCGACCTGCTCAACAACAAGCTGAAGGCGCCGTACTCGGATCAGTTCAGCCTGGGCATGAGCAACCAGATCGGTGACTGGCTGACCGACGCCACCATCGCCCGCACCCTGAGCTACGACGGCTTCGCCTTCACCCTGGGCAACCGTTACCCGACCGGCCAGTTCTTCGATGACCCGCGCCTGTGCGGTGGCACCGAGGCGGGCCTGAGCCAGGCCTGGAGCTGCAACGTGCCGGGCTTCGGCAGCCTGATCATCGGCCAGCAGGGCATCAAGACCCGTGCGACCCAGGTCCTGCTGTCGGCGCAGAAGCCGTTCACCAAGGAAAGCGGCTGGGGCACCTCGATCGCCTACACCTGGACGACCGCGCGCCACAACCGCGACATCAACGAGAAGTACGCCTTTGACCGCGGCCTGATCGGCGACTACCCGACCATCCGTTCCAACGGTGCACCGCGCCACCGCCTGGTGATGACCGGTTCGTACGCGGGCTTCTGGGGCATCACCTTCGGTGGCAAGATCACCCTGGCCACCCCGACCGCCGTCAACGACTGGTACCCGGTGCCGCAGGCCAGCGGCTTCAACCTGCCGACCCCGCAGGCTGCCGTGCCCAATGCCAATGGCAAGTTCCTGCTGGGTGGCAAGATCTTCGGCTACCGTTCGGTCGACCTGCAGGCGACGAAGACGTTCAAGATGCCGGGCGACACCGAGATGTACGCTCGTATCGACATCATCAACGTGTTCAACTTCGACAACTTCTCCACCTACAACTACGTCAAGACGAACGGCAAGCTGCAGGCCAGCTACAACGAGACCGGCGACATCATCGGTACTCCGCGCCAGGTCAAGGCCGAAGTGGGCTTCCGCTTCTAAGCAGCGACGTACGCACCACCCCGTTGCCAGCGGCCCGCCGCTGGCAACGGAACCTGGCAATGGCCGGCCTGCGGGCCGGTCCATTGTCCAGCCCCATGCGGCGTCGCTGCGGCGCTGCATGGGACTGGACAATGCCTGTGTTGAATCGGCCACGAATGCGTGGTTTTTTAAGAGTCTGGTTTGTAAACGATTTCAGGCCATTGGACGTTATGCTTTCCCATCGATCAGCCCACTGGAGGAACCGCGCCATGCAGGCACGCCACCTGTTGACCGCCGCTGCGATGACCCTGGCCATCGCCGCCTGCAAACCGGCCCAGCAGGAGCCTGCAAAGCCCAAGCCGCCGGTGATCCTGCTGGAAGCAGACGCGCCGCCGCGGCCGATGAAGCCGGAACTGCCGCCGCTGTTCGATGACATCGAGCGCCGCACGTTCCAGTTCTTCTGGGACACCACCAACGAACTCAACGGCCTGACCCCGGACCGCTATCCGTCGCGCCCGTTCGCCAGCATCGCCTCGGTCGGCTTCGCGCTGACCGCCTACCCGATCGGCATCGAGAACGGCTGGGTCAGCCGCAACCAGGCCATCGACCGCACCCTGACCACGCTGAAGTTCTTCCGCGATGTGCCGATGGGCCCGCAGCGCACCGGCAAGGCCGGCTACAAGGGCTTCTACTACCACTTCCTGGACATGCAGGAAGGCCGCCGCTACGACAGCTGGGTCGAGCTGTCCTCGGTCGACACCGCGCTGCTGATGATGGGTGTGCTGTTCGCCCAGTCGTACTACGACGGCGACGACCCGCGCGAAAAGGAAATCCGGCAGATCGCCGACCAGCTGTACAAGCAGGTCGACTGGCCGTGGCTGCAGCAGCGTGCGCCGCTGATCTCGATGGGCTGGTTCCCCGAGAGCGGCTTCATCGACCACGACTGGATGGGCTACAACGAGGCGATGATGGTCTACATCCTCGCCCTCGGCTCCCCCAGCCACCCGGTGAGCCCGGATGCGTGGACGGTGTGGACGCGCACCTATGACAACGACTGGGGCGTCTACCAGGGCCAGGAATACCTGTCCTTCGGCCCGCTGTTCGGCCACCAGTACAGCCACGTCTGGATCGATTTCCGCGATATCCAGGATGCCTACATGCGCGAGCGTGGCAGCACCTACTTCCTCAACAGCCGCTCGGCGGCGCTGGCGCACCGCGAGTACGCCATCGCCAACCCGATGCAGTGGAAGGACTATGGCGAAAACGTGTGGGGCCTGACCGCCAGCGACGGCCCGCAGAACACCACCCAGGAATACCGCGGCGAGCAGCGCCAGTTCCGCCATTACTCCTCGCGCGGCGCCGGCCTGCGCGAGAACTTCGATGACGGCACCATCGCCCCGACCGCGGCGATCTCCTCGATCGTGTTCGCGCCCGAGGAAGTGATCCCGGCCACGCTGGAGATGCACAAGCGCTACGGCGACTACATCTATTCCAGCTATGGCTTCCTGGATTCGTTCAACCCCAGCTTCAACTACGACATCCCGATCAAGACCGGCCGCATGGTGCCGGACCGCGGCTGGGTGGCCAGCGATTACATCGCCATCGACCAGGGCCCGATCCTGACGATGATCGCCAACTACCGCGATGACTTCGTCTGGGAAGTGATGAAGAAGAACCCGTACATCCGCAAGGGCCTGGAACGGGCCGGTTTCAGCGGTGGCTGGCTGGCCCCGGAAGGGTCGTTCCAGCCGCTGGTGCTGGAAAAGGATGAGAAGGCTGCGGCGGCACGCGCGGTCGGTATCGCAGAATCGCGCGCGGCTGCCGCGCAGGAACAGAAGAACAATGCCAACCGCAACACGGGCCAGGGGAAGTAACAAGGTGCACGATTGGATTGACCGCCTGCGACGCTGGGCCCTGCCTGCGATGGCCGCACTGGCCATGGCCGGCTGCGCGCGCACCGAGCAGGGCACCACGACGGTCCGCTTCTGGGCCATGGGCCGCGAGGCCGAAGTGGTCAGCGAACTCATCCACGAGTTCGAAGCTGAAAACCCCGGCATCAAGGTGGATGTGCAGAACATTCCCTGGACGGCCGCGCACGAGAAGCTGCTGACCGCGTTTGCGGCCGACGGCCTGCCCGATGTCTGCCAGCTCGGCAACACCTGGGTGCCCGAGTTCGCCGAACTCAACGCGCTGACCCCGCTGCAGCCGTTCGTGCAGCAGTCGTCCGTGGTCGATCCGAAGGACTACTTCCAGGGCATCTGGGATACCAACGTGATCCACGGCGAGCTGGTAGGCGTGCCCTGGTATGTCGACACCCGCCTGATCTTCTACCGCAAGGATCTGCTGGCGCAGGCCGGCTTCGACCATCCGCCGCGCACCTGGGCGGAGTGGGACGAGCAGATGGCCGCGATCAAGAAGATGCAGGGCCCGAACCGCTATGCGGTGCTGATGCCGATCAACGAGTTCGAGCAGCAGCTGTCGCTGGCCCTGCAGCAGCCCGATCCGCTGCTGCGCGACGAGGATACCCGCGGCAACTTCTCCAGCCCTGGTTTCCGTCGCACCCTGGCCTTCTACGCCAACATGTTCGAGCAGGGCTGGGCGCCGAAGATGTCCGAGACGCAGATCTCCAACGTCTGGGATGAGTTCTTCCGCGGCTTCAACGTGTTCTACATCTCCGGCCCCTGGAACATCCGCGAGTTTAAGAAGCTGCAGCCCAAGGAACTGGAAGGGAAGTGGGGCACCGCCGCCCTGCCGGGCCCGGACGGCCCGGGCGCGGGCATCGCCGGTGGCACCAGCCTGGTGATCTTCCGCAAGTCGCAGCAGAAGGAAGCCTCCTGGAAGCTGATCGAGTTCCTGTCGCGCCCGGAAATCCAGGCCCGTTTCCACTCGATCATCGGTGACCTGCCGCCGCGCCGCAGTACCTGGAACGCCCCGTCGCTGGCCAACGATCCGCTGGCCGCCGCGTTCCGTGACCAGCTGGAGCGCGTCAAGCCGACGCCGAAGGTGCTCGAGTGGGAGCGCATCGTGCAGGAAATGCGCATCGTCACCGAGAAGGTGGTGCGTGGCGGCATGCCGCAGGACAAGGCCGTGGAAGAGCTTGACCAGCGCGTGGACAAGGTGCTGGCCAAGCGCCGCTGGATGCATGAACAACAACGCCTGCAGCGCAGCGATGCCCCCCCGGGCTCGACCAGTGCAGTCGCGGCCGGGAGCCCGCAATGAAACGTTCGTCCCTCGCCGGCTGGATCTTCGCCGGCCCCTCGCTGATCGTGCTGGGCGTGTTCTTCGGCCTGCCGGTGGCATCGGCGCTCGCCCTGAGCGTGACCGACTTCGACCTGTACGCGCTGGCTGACGGCGGCAACCTGCGCTTCGTTGGGCTGGGCAACTACGTCGACCTGCTGCAGACGCCGATGTTCTGGAAGTCGCTGTGGAACACCACCTACTTCGTGGTGATCGGCGTGCCGTTGTCGATTGGCGTGTCGCTGGGCGCGGCCATGCTGCTCAATGCACCGGCCGCGCGCTTCAAGGCCCTGTTCCGCACCGCGCTGTTCGCCCCGGTGGTGACCACCCTGGTGGCGGTGGCGGTGATCTGGCGCTACCTGTTCCATACCAGCTACGGCCTGGTGAACTACGGCCTGGGCCATATCGGCATCAGCCCGATCGACTGGCTGGGCGACCCGAACTGGGCCATGCCCACCATCATGCTGTTCGCCGTGTGGAAGAACTTCGGCTACAACATGGTGATCTTCCTGGCCGGCCTGCAGGCCATCCCGCATGACCTGTACGAGGCCGCGCGCATCGATGGCGCCTCGCGCTGGAAGCAGTTCCTGCACATCACCCTGCCGATGCTCGGCCCGGTGCTGCTGGTGGTCGGTGTCATTACCGTGTCCGGTTACTTCCAGCTGTTCGCCGAACCGTACGTCATGACCCGCGGCGACCCACTGCAGAGCACCGTCAGCGTGCTGTATTTCATGTTCGAGGAAGGCTTCAAGTGGTGGAACCTGGGACGCGCCTCTGCCGTGGCGTTCCTGCTGTTCCTGATCATCCTGGCGGTGACCACCGTGATGCTGCGTTTCGGCCGCAAGAGGCAGTTGGTATGAGTCGTGAGATCGGCCAGTCGCGCTGGCACCCGTGGATGATCAATGGCGCGTTGCTGGTGCTGGCCCTGGTCAGCCTGGCACCGCTGTTGTGGATGCTCTCGGTGTCGTTCATGCCGCAGGGCGAGGCGACCCATTTCCCGCCGCCGCTGCTGCCTTCGCACGTCACCACCCACAACTACACCGAGCTGTTCGCGCGCACCGGCATGGGTGGCAACTTCGCCAACAGCCTGCTGGTGTCGGTGGCGATCACCTTCGGTTCGCTGCTGCTCAACACCATGGCCGGCTATGCATTCGCCAAGCTGAACTTCGTCGGCCGCGAACGCCTGTTCCAGGTGCTGATGGCGGCGCTGGTGATCCCGGCGCAGGTGGCGATGCTGCCGCTGTTCCTGCTGATGAAGCAGCTGGGCCTGGTCAACAGCTTCGGCGGCGTGATCGTGCCGGCGCTGGCCAGCGTGTTCGGCATCTTCCTGGTGCGCCAGTACGCCCGTTCCATCCCGGACGAGCTGCTGGAAGCAGCCCGCATCGACGGGGCAGGGGAGCTGCGCATCTTCTTCCAGATCGTGCTGCCGATGCTCAAGCCGGTGCTGGTGACCCTGGCGATCTTTACGTTCATGGGCGCGTGGAACGATTTCATGTGGCCGTTGATCGTCTTGACCGATCAGGAGCACTACACTTTGCCGGTGGCGCTGGCCACCCTCTCGCGCGAGCACATCATGGACGTGGAAATGATGATGGCCGGCGCGGTGGTCACCGTGGTTCCGGTGCTGGCCCTGTTCCTGGTCCTGCAGCGGTACTACATCCAAGGTCTGTTGCTGGGGAGCGTCAAGGGATGAAGCGAGCGATCGCCGTTGGATTGGGCCTGTTGTGGACCTCCCTGGCGATCGCCGCACCACCGGCGCTGCCGGCGCCCAAGGTGCTGGACGACTTTGATGACATCAGCGCGTGGAAGCTGGTGCTGTCCGACCAGGTCAGCGGTTCGCTGCGGCCGGTCAGCGGTGCCGGTGGCGGCCGCGCGCTGTGCCTGGACTACGACTTCCACAAGGTGTCCGGCTATGTCGGCCTGCGCCGCGCGCTGAACATCGAGTACCCGGCCAACTACCGGTTTGGCTTCCAGCTGCGCGGCGATTCCCCGCGCAACGACCTGCAGTTCAAGCTGATCGATGCCAGCGGCGACAACGTGTGGTGGGTCAACCGGCCGGGCTACAGCTTCAGCAAGGCCTGGGCGCCGGTGGAGTACCGCCGCCGCCAGATCGACAAGGCCTGGGGCCCCTCGGCCGAGAAGGAGATGGCGCGCAGCGCCGCGGTCGAGTTCACGATCTACAGCAAGGTCGGTGGCCGCGGCACCGTGTGCTTCGACAAGCTGACCCTGCAGGGCCTGCCGCCGCAGGACGAGTCGGCGCTGATGCCGTCGGTGATCGCCGACACGGCCACCGCGCTGCAGGACCGCATGATCGATGGCAAGAGCGATACGTTCTGGGTCAGTGGCGGGGTCAAGCAGCAGACCATCAGCCTGGACCTGCACAAGAGCCGCGAGATCGGCGGTGCGGTGATCGACTGGCTGCCCAACCTGGAGGCGACCCGCTACACAGTGCGCACCTCCGAGGACGGCCGTGACTGGCGTACGGTGCGCGAAGTCACCGGCGGTGGCGGCGGCCGTGACTGGCTGGCGCTGCCCGATACCGATGCGCGCTACGTGCGCTTCGATCTGCAGGATGGGCCGAACTGGCGCTATGGCATCCGCGATATCGCGCTGAAGCCGCTGGCTTTCGCGGCCACGCCCAATGCCTTCCTGTCCTCGGTGGCCGCGGACCTGCCGCGCGGTGCATTGCCGCGTGCCTACGTGGGCGAGCAGCCGTACTGGACCCTGCTGGGCCTCGACGGTGGCCAGGAGCAGGCGCTGATCAGCGAGGATGGCGCACTGGAGCCGGCCAAGGGCAGCTTCAGCATCGAGCCGTTCATCCGCATGGACGGCAAGCTGCTGGACTGGTCCAGCGTGGCCACCACGCAGTCGCTGCAGGACCGTTACCTGCCCATCGCCACGGTCGACTGGGTGCATGAGAAGGCCGGCCTGTCGGTGACCAGTTTCGTGCAGGGCACGCCCGAGCGCGCCCAGCTGATCGGCCGCTACCGCCTGAGCAACCCGGACAAGGTCGCCCACGAATACACCCTGGCGCTGGCGATCCGGCCCTGGCAGGTCAACCCGCCGACCCAGTTCCTCAACACCACCGGTGGCTTCAGCCGCATCGAAGCGCTGGACGTGGGCGAGCAGCTGGTGCGCGTCAACGGCGAACCGCGCATCTACCCGCTGCAGGTCCCGGACGCGCGCTTTGCCACGACCTTCGACGGCAAGCTCGATGCGATGCACCTGGCGTCGGGCAGCCTCCCGGCGACGACGGCGGTGAAGGACAGCACGGGCCTGGCCTCCGGCGCGATGCTGTACACCATCAAGCTGGAGCCGGGGCAGAGCCGCGAGGTGGCCGTGGTGCTGCCGCAGACCGGCGGCTGGAAGCCGCAGGCGCTGGACGTGGCCAAGGCGCAGCAGCAGGTGGCGGCGATGTGGCGCGACAAGCTGGGCGTGGTCAACCTGCAGGTGCCGGCGGCCGGCCAGCCACTGGTTGAAACCCTGCGCACCGCCGTGGCGCACATGCTGATCTCGCGCGTGGGCCCGCGCCTGCAGCCGGGCACGCGTTCGTATGCACGCAGTTGGATCCGCGATGGCGCGATGATTTCCGAGGGCCTGCTGCGCATGGGCCGCAGCGATGCCGTGCGTGATTACGTGACCTGGTATGCGCCGTTCCAGTTCGAGAACGGCAAGGTGCCGTGCTGTGTCGATGCCCGCGGCAGCGACCCGGTGCCGGAGAACGACAGCCACGGCGAGCTGATCTACAACATCGCCGAGTACTGGCGCTACACCGGCGACGGCACGTTCCTGGAGCTGATGTGGCCGCACGTGCAGGGCGCCTACAGTTATATGGAGCAGCTGCGCGCCAGCGAGCGCACCGAGGAGAACCGCGCACGCAACCCTGCCTTCTACGGGATGATGCCGGCCTCGATCAGCCATGAGGGCTATTCGGCCAAGCCGATGCACTCGTACTGGGACAACTTCTGGGCGCTGCGCGGCTACAAGGATGCTGCGCAGGTGGCGGCACAGCTGGGCAAGGTGGAGGCGATGCAGATCAGCGAGTCGCGCGACCAGTTCCGCGACGACCTGGAGGCTTCGCTGCTGGCCGCCATGCAGCAGCACAGGATCGATTACCTGCCCGGTTCGGCCGAGCTGGGTGACTTCGATGCCACCTCCACCACCATCGCGCTGGCACCGGGTGGCGAGCAGGGCCGGCTGCCGCAGGAGGCGCTGGAGGCGACCTTCGAGCGCTACTGGAACGAGTTCGTCGCGCGCCGCGATGGCAAGCGCGAGTGGAAGGACTACACGCCCTACGAATGGCGCAACGTGGCGGCCTTCGTGCGCCTGGGCTGGCGCGACCGTGCCTGGCAGGCCACCCAGTTCTTCTTCAAGGACCGTGCGCCGCAGCCCTGGAACCAGTGGGCCGAAGTGGTCTCGCGCACGCCGCGCAAGCCGTTCTTCGTCGGTGACCTGCCGCATGCCTGGGTAGCGTCGGACTTCGTGCGCTCGGCCCTGGACATGTTCGCCTACAACCGCGATGCCGATGAGGCGCTGGTGCTGGCAGCAGGCATTCCAACCGCCTGGTTCCAGGGGGAGGGCATCGCCGTGCAGGGCCTGCGCACGCCGCAGGGCCAGTTGAACTACCGCCTGCAGCGCAGCGACAAGCAGCTGGTGCTCGACCTGCAAGCGGGCCTGGTGCCGCCGCCCGGTGGCGTGGCGCTGCCGTGGCCGTACAGCGGCGACCCCGGTGAGGCCACCATCAATGGCGAGCCGGCCGAGTGGAACAACCGCGAACTGCGCGTGCACCAGTTGCCCGCGCGGATCGAGATCGACGTGCCCAGCGCGGTGCGCCGCGCAGAACGCAAGGGACAGTAAGCATGGCGTTGAAGCAGGGGAGGGCGCGCGTGGCAGTGCGCGGCCTGGGGCTGGCGATCGCACTGGCCCTGCCGGGGCTGGCACCGGCGCAGCAGGCGGCAGAGGCCGCGCCGGTCGCGGCCGAGGTGTCCACTGCGCCCGGCATGGGCATGGTGACCTTCAACCTGCACCACGACCGCGAGGATTGGCCGACCCGTCGGCGCACGATCCTGGCCGAGCTCAAGCGCCTGCAACCCGATGCCATCGCGCTGCAGGAAGTGATCCAGCGCCGCAACGTGCGCAACCAGGCGCAGTGGCTGGCCAGCCAGCTCGGCTACAAGTACGTGTTCGTCTCGACCGATCCGGTGGGGGCGCCCAAGCGCTACGGCAACGCGCTGCTGACCCGCCGCCCGATCCTGGCCCATGGCGAGCACCTGCTGCAGCCGCTGGATGACTACCGCACCGTGGCCCACCTGCGCATCGACGTGGACGGACAGCCGGTGAACGTCTATGCCACGCATCTGAACGAACGCAGCGACGAGCGTGGCCAAGGCATCCGCCGCAGCCAGGTGGAAGACCTGCTGCGCTTCATCACGGAGACCTCGGCGGGCGCGCCGGTGGTGATCGCCGGTGATTTCAACGCGCTGGTGGACGCGGGCGACCTGAGCGAGCTGCGCAGCCATTACGGCGACAGCTACGGCAGCGTGCACGTGAATACCGACCTGGCCGGTGTGAGCACGTTGAACCGCCACTACTACCAGGCGCCCTCGCGTATCGACCACATCTTCTTCCAGCAGGACCGGATGGTCGCGCGCGAAGCGAAGATCCTGTTCGACCAGCCCGACGACAGCGGCCGCTTTGCCTCGGACCATTACGGCGTCTGGACCCGGTTGCAGTTCGCCCCGGCGCGCTGACGCCGCGGGATTTCATGTTCTGGCAGGTGCCAACCTTGGTTGGCACGGGCGCGTCCGCGCGCGTTGAATCAACCGCGCCAACCAAGGTTGGCATCTACCAGGGTGGTGCCCGTGCTCCGGCAGGGTCGGCATGCGTTGAATCAATCGCACCAACCACGGTTGGCATCCACCCATGCAGTGCCGGACGTACAAACAAAAACGGCGGGGATCATCGATCCCCGCCGTTTCGTTTCAAGCGATCAAAGAACGATCAGTTCGCCGGCGGCGTGCGCTTGGCGGCTTCTTCGTCTTCGTCCGATGCCTGGGCATCGGCGGCCTGGCTGGCCGAATCGGCATGGCCGTCGGCCACCGGGTCGATGGACGGCGTCACCACGGCTTCGGCCACCGGTGCGGCAGCTTCAACCGGCGCGGCTTCGACAGCCACCGGCGCGGCCGGCTGCTCGACGACCGGTGCGGTTTCGACCACCCGGGCGGCCTCGACGACCGGCTTTGCTTCAACCACCGGAGCGGCTTCCACCACCGGAGCGACGTCGGCCACGACCGGTGCGGCTTCAACCACCGGAGCGGCTTCGACGACCACCGGTGCCGGCGCGGCCACCACAGCGGCCTCCTCGACAACCGGCTTGGCCTCGGCCACCGGCGCTGCCGGCTGGGCCGGGGTTGCGGCGTCGATCTCGTCCAGCATGCTGGTCTGCACCGGCTGCGGCTTCGGCTCGGCCTTGGCGGCAGATTCCTGGGCGGCAGCATCCTGCGGGGCCACCGCGTCGACCACGGCGCTGCTCACGGCAACCACCGGGGCGGCAGCGGCGACAGCCACCGGCGCACGGGTCGGCTTGTCGGCTTCGACGGCCACCGGCTCGACTTCATCATCGAAATCGAATTCCGGCTGCGAACGGGTCGCCTGCGCGGCAGCGACCGGGGCGGCCTGCGCAGCGTGGTCGGCGACCTGTTCGGTGCTGTCGTTGTCGTTGTCATCGCTTTCGTCACCGTCGTCCTGGTCATCGCCCAGGGCATCGGTACCGGCGGCATTCTCGGCGCCACCGCGACGACGACGACGGCCACCGCGACGGCCACGACGGCGGCGGGTCGCGCCTTCGCCTGCCTGCTCGCCCGAGGCGTCGGTTGCTGCGTCTTCGCCGGACACGGCCGTCGCGTCGGCGTCGGCGCCTGCGTTGGCGGCGGCATCGGCGACCGGTGCGGCATCAGCCACCAGCACGTCGGCGGCCGGTGCGATCGGTGCGGCGGGCGCAGTGCCTTCCTGCGCGGTCACCGCATTGGCGGCAACGGCGGTGGCGGCCACAGCGGCCGCTGCCGTTGCGGTATCGACCGGTGCTTCGACGGCGGCGGTGCGCTGCGGCTTCTCGGCCGGCTTGTCGCCGTCCTGCTGCGGGCGCGGCTGCTTGGGCTGCTTCAGCTTCGGCTGCTGCTGCGGGTTCTGGCCCTGCTGCTCGTTGCGCGGCGGCTTCTGCTGCTGCGGCTGCTGCTGGCCATCCTTCTGCTGGGCGTCCTTCTGCTTGCCCTGCTGCGGCTGCTGCTGGGCGTTGCCGTTGTTGTTGCCGCCCTGGCGGCCGTCCTTGCGCTGCTCGCCGCGGTCCTTGCGGTTGCCGCCGTCCTTCTGCTGCTGCGCATTGGCGTTGCCGCCATTGCCACGGCTGTCGTCGCGACGGTCCCTGCGGTCCTTGTTGCGATCCTTGTTGCGGTCCTTGCGGCCGCCATCCTGCTGCGGCTGGCGGGCAGCCGGGGCCGGCGCGGGGGCCGGAGCCGGCTCGCCACCAAAGATGCGCTTCAGCCAGCCGACCACGCCGCCACTGGCGGCCGGTGCCGGTGCTGCGGCGACCGGTGCCGGGGCCGGAGCAGCCACCGGTTCGGCTTCGGCACGCACCGGGGCCGGTGCGGTGTGCTTGACCTGGGTCACCGCCGGCGGCGGGATGTTCAGCTGGCCCTTGGTCAGCGCGTGCACCGGCAGCTTGCGCGGGGTGCCACGCTGGTAGCTCGGCTTGTTGCTCTCTTCACCCAGCTCGTTCTCGCGCAGGCGGGTCACGGTGTAATGCGGGGTGTGCAGCTGCTCGTCGGCGACGATCACGATCGGCGCCTCGTGGCGCTTCTCGATCTCGCGCAGGGCGCTGCGCTTCTCGTTCAGCAGGTAATTGGCGATCTCCACCGGGGCCTGGACCAGCACCTGCCCGGTGTTCTCCTTCATCGCATGCTCTTCGGCGACGCGGATGATCGACAGCGACAGCGACTCGACGCTGCGCATGCGGCCGTGGCCGTCGCAGCGCGGGCAGACGATCTGGCTGGATTCACCCAGGCTCGGGCGCAGGCGCTGGCGGCTCATTTCCAGCAGGCCGAAGCGCGAGATGCGGCCGACCTGGACGCGCGCGCGGTCGTACTTCAGCGCGTTGGCCAGGCGGTTCTCGACCTCACGCTGGTGCTTGTTGGAGGCCATGTCGATGAAATCGATGACCACCAGGCCGCCCAGGTCGCGCAGGCGCAGCTGGCGGGCCACTTCCTCGGCCGCTTCCAGGTTGGTCTGGAACGCGGTGTCCTCGATGTCGCTGCCCTTGGTGGCGCGCGAGGAGTTGACGTCGACGGCGGTCAGCGCTTCGGTCTGGTCGACCACGATCGAGCCGCCCGACGGCAGGCGCACGTTGCGCTCGTAGGCGCCTTCGATCTGCGATTCGATCTGGAAGCGGTTGAACAGCGGGATGTCGTCCTTGTAATGCTTGAGCTTGCGCAGGGTCTGCGGCATCACCTGCTGCATGAACTCGCGGGCGTGCTCGTACATCTCCTCGGTGTCCACCAGGATCTCGCCGATGTCGGCGCGCAGGTAGTCACGCAGGGCGCGCACGATCAGGCGCGATTCCTGGTAGATCAGGAACGGGGCCGGCTTGCTCAAGGCGGCCTCGGCGATCGCGCGCCAGACGTTCAGCAGGTAGTCCAGATCCCACTGCAGTTCTTCGGCATCGCGGCCGACGCCGGCGGTGCGGATGATCACGCCCATGTCGTCGGGGATGTTCAGCTTGTCCAGGGCGTCCTTCAGGGCAGCCCGGTCTTCGCCTTCGATGCGACGGGAGACACCGCCCGCGCTCGGCGAGTTCGGCATCAGCACCATGTAACGGCCGGCCAGCGAGATGAACGTGGTCAGGGCGGCGCCCTTGTTGCCACGCTCTTCCTTGTCCACCTGGACGACGATTTCCTGGCCTTCCTTCAGCAACTCGCGGATGCCGGCCTTGTTGTGGTCGACACCGGCCTGGAAGTAGTCGCGGGAAATTTCCTTCAGCGGCAGGAAGCCATGGCGGCCACCACCGTATTCGACGAAGGCCGCTTCCAGCGAGGGCTCGATGCGGAAGATCCGGCCCTTGTAGATGTTGGACTTCTTCTGTTCCTTCGACGGCTGTTCGATGTCGATGTCATACAACGACTGGCCATCCACGATGGCAACACGCAGCTCTTCAGCCTGCGTGGCGTTGATCAGCATTCGCTTCATTGTTGCGTTCCTCGCAAGCGGCTACCGCGCGGAACGCCATGGGGTTTCGCCTCTGGACACGGCTCGCCGCCCATTCGCGCAAGCGCGGGGAGGGCGGCTTGGGTTTCCAGCGCTACGACACCACGGCAGGCCGCGGGAGCGCTTCACTTTTCTGGTTTTGGGGTGTTGCAGGGCCGGCGGCAGCTGTCAGCCAGGCTGGAGCGCCGCGCGGGACATGTTCAGCACGGTTGCGTGTCAGGCATCCGGCGATGGCCGGGAAGGCCGGTGAGCCGCTAACATGGCCGCCCCGCGGGCGGTGGTCGCGCACTGTGCCGGATTCGTCGGAAGCTGGGCTTCTGGCCCTGAGTAACTTCCAACAAAATCAATCCCTTATCTCGCCCCCCGAGTGTAACAGAATAAACAGCCAGATGACTGCCTCAGACCCCACCAAGCCAGCCGGCGACAAGCCTTCCGTGCGCATGATCACCGTTCCCGAGGACCGTGCCGGGCAGCGCCTGGACAATTTCCTGCTGGGCCAGCTCAAGGGCGCCCCGCGCAGCCTGGTCTACAAGCTGGTGCGCAGCGGCCAGGTGCGCGTGAACGGCGGCCGCGCCAAGGCCGAGCGCAAGCTGGAGGCCGGCGACGAGGTGCGTGTGCCGCCGGTTCGTCTCACTGAGGAGGGAGACAAGGCCGGTCCACCCGAGTCCTTCATGCGCCGCCTGGAGCAGGCCATTGTCTTCGAGGATGCGCGCCTGCTGGCCCTGAACAAGCCGACCGGCGTGGCCAGCCATGGCGGCAGCGGCATCAGCTTCGGCGCCATCGAGACCCTGCGCGCCCTGCGCCCGGGGCAGACCCTGGAGCTGGTCCACCGGTTGGATCGCGACACCTCCGGCCTGCTGATCGTGGCCAAGAAGCGTTCAGCGCTGAGCGAGCTGCAGGCGCTGCTGCGTGAAGACCACGGCGCCGGCATCCGCAAGCGCTACCTGACCCTGCTGGCCGGGCGCATGCCTGACGGCGTGATGACGGTGGACGCGCCGCTGCACGTGGGCCTGCGCCAGGGTGGCGAGCGCCACGTCCAGGTCAACGCGATCGGCAAGGAGTCGATCAGCCACTTCCGTGTGCTTGAGCGCAAGGGCGGCCATTCGTACTGCGAAGTGCGCATCGAAACGGGCCGTACCCACCAGATCCGCGTGCATGCCCAGCATCTGGGGCATCCGGTGGCCGGTGACGACAAATACGGCGATCCGGCAGTCAACAAGCGGCTTCGTGAGCAGATCGGGCTGAAGCGGCTGTTCCTGCACGCGGCCTCGCTGGAGTTTGCGCTGGACGCGGGCAAGACCCCGTACGTGCTGAACGCACCGCTGGCCGATGAGCTGGTCGAAGCGCTGGATCGCCTGCGCTGACGGTGGCGCCGGGCGCAGGTCACTGCCGCCAGGCATGGCCTGGCGCTACCTGGGGTGGGTAGATCCACGCCACGCGTGGATGCGCCTTTCGGGACCGATCACCATTTGAACAACACCAGGCTGATCGCCAGCGTGCCCATGCCCGCCACGAGTCCGTACACCGTCTCGTGGCCTTTGGCATAGCGCTTGGCTGCAGGCAGCAGCTCATCCAGCGCCAGGAACACCATCACGCCGGCAATCAGCCCGAACACCCAGCCGAACGTGGCGTGCGACAGCGAGCCCTTCAGCAGGAAGTAGCCGAGCACCGCGCCCACCGGCTCGGCCAGGCCCGACAGCAGGCTGGCCAGGAAGGCATGCAGCTTGCTCTGTGTGGCGAAGTACACCGGCACCGCGATCGCGATGCCCTCGGGAATGTTGTGGATGGCGATGGCGAAGGCCAGCGGCATGCCCACTGACGGGCTTTCCACGGTCGCGAAGAAGGTCGCCAGGCCCTCGGGAAAGTTGTGTGCGGTGATCGCCACGGCGGTCAGCAGGCCGACGCGCTTGATGTAGGCCTTGTTGCTGTCGAGGAACGCCGGTTCCTTCGAATCCAGCGTCTCGTGCGGGTTCGGGATCAGGTGATCGATCGCCACGATGGCCAGCACGCCCAGCAGGAACGCGATGGTGCCGTAGGTGAAGCCGCTGCGCTCGCCATAGGCCAGTGCGAACGATGCGATGGACTTGTTCAGGATTTCCGACAGCGAGACATACACCATCGCGCCGCCGGCAAAGGCCAGGCCGAACGCCAGCAGGCGGGGGCTGGGCCGGCGCGAGAACAGCACCAGCAGGCTGCCGATGGCTGTCGCCAGGCCGGCAGCAAGGGTGACCGCAAGCGCGATCCAGAAGTTTTCCGGGGAGATCTGCAGCATTTACCGACGCGTTCCTGGTCATTCAGCAACCGCCCCGGGCAGGCCGGGGCGGCGGGGGCGAGGCGGGCGTCGGCTGGCCTCGTCGCTACGCCGGCCTTCAGCCGCCGCGGCGCATCCGCTCTTCAATGGCGAAGCACTGGTCCGGCTTCGGCTGCGGCGGGTTGAAGCTGACCGGCACCTGGATGGTGGCGGGCACGGCCTGGCCGTTGCGGGTGGCGGCCTTGAACTCCCAGGCCTGCACGGCGGTCCTGGCCAGGTCGTCCAGCTGCGCGTTGCCGGCGCCGGTCAGCAGCAGGACTTCGCTGGGGCGGCCATCGGTGCCGATGGTGACCTTGAAGGTGCTGGTGCCGCCCACGCCGGTGCAGGCCAGTTCCATGGGGTACTGCGGCGGCGGGGTTTTCACTGCCGCCACCTCTGTGGGCGGGGCGGCCGGCGGCGCCGGCGGCTCGGACGAACCACAGCCGGCCAGGCCGGTGGCGGCGAGCAGGGACAGGCTCAGCAGTCGAACATTCATTTCACGTGCTCCGTCAGGGCCGAGGTCTTGGCTGCGCAGATGAAGTCGTTCTCGCTCAGCCCGCCCACGTCATGGGTGGAGTAGCGCACGACGGCGCGGTCGTAATGCACGCCCAGGTCCGGGTGGTGGTCCTCGTGGTGGGCGATCCAGGCCAGCGCGTTCACGAAGGCCATGGTGGCGTAGTAATCCTTGAAGCGGAACGTGCGCACCAGCGCCTGGCCGGCCTCGGCCAGTTCCCAGCCCGGCACCTGCGGCAGCAGTTCGGCCAGGCGGGCCTCGCCCAGCTTGTGATCGCTGCCCTTGCGCGGCACGCAACGCGCCTGCGCCAGCGGAATCAGGTCGGACATGGGTTCCTCCACCTCGTGTTGACTGAACAATGCGCCGGGCGGTGTATAAACCGTATGAGCGACCGACGCTGACTTGGCTAGAATAGCCTGATGATCCAGATCTCCGACACTGCCCAGACCCACTTCCGCAAGCTGATCGAACGCGAGGGCGTGCCCGGCATGGGCGTGCGCCTGAGCGCCGTCGACCCCGGCACCCCGCGCGCAGACGCCCGCCTGGAGTTCGCCGAACCCAGCGACCTGCTCGGTGACGAGTGGGCGGTGGACTGCGATGGCTTCACCCTCTACGTCGACGCACTCAGCGTGGGCTGGCTCGACGGTGCCGAGATCGACATCGTGCCGGGCAACGCCGGCACCCAGCAGCTGACCATCAAGGCCCCGCGCATCAAGGGCGAAGCGCCCGGTGAAGCCGCCTCGCTGGTCGAGCGCGTGCACTGGGTCGTGGAAAACGAAGTCAACCCGCAGCTGGCGTCGCATGGCGGCAAGGTCGCGGTGCAGGAAGTCTCGGCCGATGGCGTGGTGCTGCTGCGCTTCGGCGGCGGCTGCCAGGGCTGTGGCATGGCCGACGTGACGCTCAAGCAGGGCATCGAGAAGACCCTGATGGGCCGCGTGCCGGGCGTCACCGCCGTGCGCGATGCGACCGACCATGACAGCGGCCACGCGCCGTACATCCCTCGCGGCAACGCCGCCTGATCGCCAACGCGTGCCTCTGCCCAGAGCCGAGCAACTCATCGATCTGCTGCTGGCGCGCCAGCAGCACCCCCTCATCCTCGAAAAACGCACGCGCCTGCCGTATGGCTGGGCGATCTGGCTGCGCTCGCTGAAACCGATCGCGCGGCCGTTCCACGCCGGCGATGTGATCGCGGTGCTGCTGCCACGACCGCTGCCCGGTCGTCCCGGGGTGCTGCCGCCTCTGGGCCCATGGGGCGCTGCGCGGCGCCTGCTGTGGCAGGACTGGGAGCCGGCCCCGCGCGACCAGCGCTGGATGCGCTGGACCTCGGCCGTGGCCAGTGCGCTGCTGCACCTGCTGTTCTTCCTGTTGCTGCTGTGGGTGGCGGTGATCCGCACCCGTGCGCCGGAGGATGCCGGTGCCGAAGGTGAGCGCGTGCAGATTGAATTTGTCGGCCGTGGTGCGCAGGAAGGCGGCGGCGACCAGCCCGGCGCCGAGGCGGCGGCCGCTGCCGAAGTCGGTGCGGTGGCCAGTGGCCAGCCGGCGGGCGAGGCCAGTGCGCCACGTCCGCAGCCGGCCGCGCCTGCCGCCGCCGCCCCGGCCGTGGCCGCCAGCGCCGCGGTGACCCCGCCACCGCCGGTGCAGAGCGAACCCGCGCCGCAGGCTTCGCCCCCGTCGACACCGGTGCAGGCCACCGAAGTGGCCGAGGCCACCACTGATTTCGTGGTGCCACCGGTCAGCGTGCCGCGTACCGAAGTGAACATCGTGCCGCGTGACACCACGCCCGCCGTGCGCGAGCGCAGCGTGCAGACCGTGCAGGCGCCAACGGTACCGATGCAGGTGCGGCAGGTGCCGCTGGCCGTGCCTGCCCCGGCGGTCCGCGAGGTGCAGGTGCAGGAGCGTGAGGTCGCCACGCTGGAAGCTCCGGTGGCGCCGCAGCCGGTGCGCAGCGCCGACGTGCAGGTACGCCTGCCGCAGCAGCGCGAGGTGCAGGTGCGCGAGCGCGAAGTGCAGGCGGTGGTCGACCCGCAGGTGCGCATGGCGGCCGTGCCTGGCCGCGAACCCAGCGTGCGTGCGCCGACCGGTCGTGAGGTGCAGGTGCGCGAACGCAGCGTGGCCAACGCGCCGGTCGCTGCGCCGTCGCCCTCCAGTGGCGCCAGCAATGCACCGGCGCCGGCCCCGGCCGGCAGTGCGGCCCGCCAATCCACTACGGCATCGGCGCGACCGGCCGCCAGTTCGGCGACCCCCGCGCAGGCCGGTGCGCGTCCTGCGCCGGACCCGGGCAACTGGGCAACGCCGGCAAAGGGCGACGATTGGGGTGCCTCGGACCGCAACCGTGACGGCGCGCGCAGCGGTGCAGCGCAGGCCAGCACGCAGGGTGCGGGGCAGGGACTGTTCAATGCCGATGGCAGCGTCAAGGTGCCGGGCGGGGAAGGCAAGGGTGAGGCCGAGCGTGGTGCCCCGGGTGGGGCCAACGATGGCTGGACCAAAGAGCGCATCGCCGAGTCGGGCCGATGGCTGAAGCGGCCGCCGTACGACTACACGCCCACCTCGTTCGACAAGTACTGGGTGCCGCAGGAATCGCTGCTGGCCGAATGGGTGCGCAAGGGCGTCAAGGCGATGGAGATCCCGTTGCCGGGTACCAGCACGAAGATCTCCTGCGTGATCTCGATCCTGCAGGCCGGTGGTGGCTGCGGCCTGACCGACCCGAACATGCAGGACCAGCCGGCGGTGGCAAGGCCGCCACCGGACATCCCGTTCAAGAAAGAGCTGCAGGAAGACAACGGCAGCCGGTAACGGCGGACGGTCTGCCGCATGCCGCATGCCGCGCTGCGCGCTCGCCGGGCGTGGCCCGGCGCTACCGCTCACTCGCTCTGCGAGAGGAACACCCAGAACGGCACGTCACGCCCGACCCAGTCGCGGCTGGCTTCGTCCATCACATCCAGCAGCGTGTCGAAATCCTTCGCCGCGCCTGCGCGCAGCGCATCCACGTCGGCCAGGAACAGTGCATAGCCCGGTGCGGGCAGCCACTGCAGGTCGCGCAGGTTGTCGGCCAGCGCATCCCAGTTGCCGCCGAAGCCAGCCGGGAAATCGAGCTGTGCGGCCAGCCGCGCCAGCAGGGTGCGCTTGTCGGCCACGCCGTGCAGGTCGATGCGGATCACCTTCAGCGAAGCATCGCGCATGGCCGCCGCCAGGTCGCTGATGTCGCCGGTGTCGATGGCGTAGACGCCGGCGTTGTTGATGTCATGCAGGCCGAGGCCGAAATCGTCGTGGCTCATGGGCGTTCTCCCGGGGCCGGTACGGTGAAGCTGCGGAACGAATCGTAGTGATCGTCGGTGTAGTACCACGCCTGCGGCGGATCGCCGCCGGTGATGATGCGGCGCGCGCCGCGGTTGGAGGCACCGGGGGTGTCGACCGTGTACTCGCGGTAGTAGCCGCGCGGCCGCTGCGGCAGCCACTGCTCGCGGTTGCCGAAGGTGGTGCCGTCCTGGCGGTGCGGGTAGGGGCCGCCGCGCTGGATGAGGGCGATGGTCTGGCGCGCTTCGGCCGGCAGGAAGCCGGGCAGGCCGTCGTTGCGGTCGCCGCCGCTGCCATGCACAGCCGGTGCGCTGCGGTTGGCCGCGCCCTGCAGGTCCGGTGCGAACTGCGGTGCCGGTGGCCGCTGCAGGAAATGGTTGGCGACCAGGCCGAGCAGCAGCAGGGCGATGGCGGTGATCAACAGCCGGGGGTTGCGCATGGGCGGGCGGGCGAAGGGAATGCGTGCACTGTAGCGCCTGCGCGCTGCACCGTGCATGAGGATCGGCCGATGCGTCACCGCTGCGTAACAATTGCCAGTGCAATCACCTGCAGGACGCAATTTCCTTTACATCCCCCTTGGTAATCTGGCGGTCTGTCCCCATCATTCAACGCGCACCGCCCGACGACGCCGTCGGGTGCCCTCGCTATCAGGAGATGCATCATGGCCTACACCCTGCCCAAGCTGTCCTACGCCTACGACGCGCTGGAACCGAACATCGATGCGGCAACGATGGAAATCCATCACACCAAGCATCACCAGACCTACATCAACAACGTCAACGCGGCGCTGGAAGGCACCGAGTACGCTGACCTGCCGGTCGAAGAGCTGGTGAAGAAGCTGAAGTCGCTGCCGGAGAACCTGCAGGGTCCGGTGCGCAACAACGGTGGTGGCCACGCCAACCACTCGCTGTTCTGGACCGTGATGGCTCCCAACGCCGGCGGCAACCCGGTCGGCGACGTGGCCAAGGCCATCGACAAGGACCTGGGCGGTTTCGACAAGTTCAAGGACGCCTTCACCAAGGCCGCACTGACCCGCTTCGGCAGCGGCTGGGCCTGGCTGAGCGTGACCCCGGACAAGAAGGTCGTGGTGGAAAGCACCGGCAACCAGGACAGCCCGCTGATGGAAGGCAACACGCCGATCCTGGGCCTGGACGTGTGGGAACACGCGTACTACCTGAAGTACCAGAACCGTCGCCCGGAATACATCGGCGCGTTCTTCAACGTCATCGACTGGAATGAAGTCGAGCGCCGTTACCAGGAAGCGATCGCCTGATTGCCGTAACGGCATGAAACGAAGAGGCCGGGGGAAACCCCGGCCTTTTTGCTTTCCGCGGTAGCGCCGGGCCATGCCCGGCGAGCGCAGCGGTGCGTTCATTCGGTTGTAGCCGGCACGCCCTGCAGCCGCAGCGTGGCCATCACCCCCAGCCGCAGGCCGGGCAGGTCGCCGTCGGCGGGCAGCAGGATCGGTTGCTGGCGGATGCCGCCGAAATGCTTGACCTGGAACAGCACGTCCAGGCCGTGGCCGCTGGCGCCGCCGCCGCTGGCGGCCGGTGCTTCCGGCTTGCCGCCGGGGTTGCGCCGGGCCGGCTGGAAGCCGGGCGTGCTGCGTACCAGTTCGCTGGTGCCGGCAGCGAAATCACCGGCGATCAGGCTCGGCATGCCCTCGGCGGTGGCGCCGATCCAGGTCATCAGGTCACTGGTCTGGTGCTGGCGCGCCGTGGCCTCGTCCGGGTCCGGGCGCAGGCGGGCCACGTAGACGTTGAGCTGGGCATCGCCCAGCCGCACGCGCATCATGCCGGCGGCACTGAAGGTGCCCGGCGGGTGCAGCAGGGTTACCCCGTCCTCGCTCACCGGCAGGCGGGTCAGCATGGCGTTGCCATGGCGCAGGGGCTGGCTGGGCGGGTCGGCGGTGACGAAATCACAGCTGTAGCGCAGCCGGCTGGCCAGCCAGCAGGCGGGATTGCGGCCCTGCTGCTGCAGTACCTGCTGCACCGAGATCACATCCGGCTGCAGTTCGGCCAGCAGCTGCAGCACCTGCTCGCGGCGCTGCTTCCACAGCGCGTCATCGCGGCTGGGCAGTTCCAGTGCGGCCACGGTCAGCTGGCTGCCCTCGTCGCCCGCGCCGCCGGCCAGCGGCGTGGCCTGTGGTCGCGCCCACGCGGGCACGGCCAGCAGAAGCACGAAGCAACCGAGCAGGAGGCGGGCAGGGGGAAGGCGGCGCATAACGATAAGTTTACGCTTTTGCCGTGCATGTGCCGTGACTTCCGGCAGGGTCGCGGCGGCCTGCCACGGATCGGCGGCGCTGTCATGCAGCCCTGCAGCGTGCTTCGCAAGCACGCCTTCCGTAAACTTGCGGCTTTCGCTTTGCAGGAATGCCTTACAGGATGAGCCACGACGCAGTCGCCCCCATCGCCGGCCAGGGAAAGATGCCGCGCCAGATCCCCTACATCATCGGCAACGAGGCCTGCGAACGGTTCAGCTTCTACGGGATGCGCAACATCCTGGTGCAGTTCCTGATCACCTCGCTGCTGCTGCAGGAAATCACTGCAGAAGGCCGCGCCGGTGAAGCCAAGGACATCATGCACAGCTTCATGATCGGCGTGTACTTCTTCCCGCTGCTCGGTGGCTGGCTGGCCGACAGGTTCTTCGGCAAGTACCACACCATCCTCTGGTTCAGCCTGGTCTACTGCGCCGGCCACCTCTGCCTTGCGCTGTTCGAGAACAGCCGCGAGGGCTTCTTCCTCGGCCTGGGCCTGATCGCGCTGGGCGCCGGTGGCATCAAGCCGTTGGTGGCCTCGTTCATGGGTGACCAGTTCGACCAGAGCAACAAGCACCTGGCCAAGTTCGTCTTCGATGCCTTCTACTGGATCATCAACTTCGGCTCGCTGTTCGCCTCGCTGCTGATCCCGCTGGTGCTGAAGAACTGGGGCCCGCAGTGGGCGTTCGGCATCCCGGGCATCCTGATGTTCATCGCCACCTTCGTGTTCTGGCTGGGCCGCAAGCGCTACGTGCTGGTGCCGCTGCCGCCGAAGGATCCGCATTCGTTCGCCAACGTGGTGCGCACCGCGCTGACCACGCACGTGGCCGGTCAGGGCCGTCCGGGCCTGGCCATCGCCGTGGCCGGCGTGGTCCTGGCCGTCGCGTCGCTGGGGCTGGTCGGCAGCCTGGGCATCGTCATCTGCCTGTGCATCGCGCTGGTGCTGATCCTGGCCGGCATCGGCGGCGGCACCTGGATGCAGCTGGACCGCGCCCGTGCCCAGCACCCGGCCGAGGCCGTGGAAGGCGTGCGCTCGGTGCTGCGCGTGCTGGTCATCTTCGCGCTGACCACGCCGTTCTTCTCGCTGTTCGACCAGAAGGCCTCGACCTGGGTGCTGCAGGGCCAGCAGATGCAGATGCCGAGCTGGTTCACGGCCTCGCAGATGCAGGCACTGAACCCGCTGCTGGTGATGATCCTGATCCCGTTCAACAACCTGGTGCTGTACCCGGCCCTGCGCCGCTTCGGCTTCGAGCCGACCGCGCTGCGCCGGATGACCGCCGGCATCGCCTTCAGCGGCCTGGCCTGGATCGTGGTGGGCGGCATCCAGGTGGTGATGGACGGCGGCAACGCCATGTCCATCTTCTGGCAGATACTGCCGTATGCGCTGCTGACCTTCGGCGAGGTGCTGGTCTCGGCCACCGGCCTGGAGTTCGCCTACAGCCAGGCGCCGCAGGCCATGAAGGGCGTGGTGATGAGCTTCTGGAACCTGACCACCACCATCGGCAACCTGTGGGTGCTGCTGTCCAATGCAGCGGTGCGCAACCACACGGTGACCGAGAAGATCGCCGGGACCGGCCTCAGCGAGGCGGCGTTCCTGATGTTCTTCTTCGCTGGTTTCGCGTTCGTTGCGGCGTTGGCCTTCGGTTGGTATGCAAAACGCTATCGTATGGTCGACAACTACCGCACTGCCTGAGCCTGAGCTGACATGACCCCCGTCAATCTGCTGTTGATCGCCATCACCGCCGTCCTGTCGTGGATGGCGTTCAACAACCGCAAGCTGGCCGACCGCCTGATCCTGTGGCCGCCGGCGGTGGATCGCCACCGCCAGTACGACCGCCTGATCACCTACGGCTTCATCCACGCCGACTGGTCGCACCTGATCTTCAACATGATCACGCTGTTCTTCTTCGGCGGGCAGATCGAGAAGGTGATGCTGGCGTTGACCGGCAGCTGGCTGACCTACCCGGCGTTCTACCTGGGCGCGCTGCTGGTCTCGATCCTGCCCAGCTACCTGAAGAACCAGAAGAACCCGAACTACCTGAGCCTGGGTGCATCGGGGGCGGTGTCGGCGGTGCTGTTCGCCTTCATCCTGCTCAGCCCGTGGACGATCATCCTGGTGTTCTTCATTCCCGCGCCGGCCATCATCTATGCCGTGTTCTACGTCGGCTACAGCATCTGGATGGACAAGCGTGGCGGTGACCGCATCAACCACAGCGCGCACCTCGCCGGTGCCGCCTTTGGCGTGATCTTCATGCTGGCCATGCAGCCGGCCATCTTCAGCCACTTCCTGGCCCAGCTGTCGAACCCGACCTTCGGGTTCGGCCGCTGAGGGGCACGGGTCGGATCCCTCAGGATCCGGCCCGCGTGGCGGCTCAGGCCGCCCGGGTCTGCTGGCCGTAGGTGTCGAGCAGGCGCGAGAACACTTCCTCGCCGATCCGCTGGAAATCCTGGTCGTCGGTCTGACCTTCCACTGCCAGCTGCAGCAGGCCCTCCAGCAGGGCGTGGTCGGTGTCGGTGTGGGAATCGGTGGGGTGCATGGCGGGCCTCCAAAGGCATGACACAGGGGCAACATTCGCAAGGGGCGTGCCAATCGGGCCGTATCCCTCCAGAGGGGTTAGCGGCCGCCATTGCTGCAGCTTGAGGGCGGGATATGACGCAAACCGTCCAGACCTGCCCCTGTTCAGGCTTCACGCGGTCATGGCGCCCCGCTGCGCACCATGCGCGCAGTCGTCGCAGGAGACAGTCCCATGGCTTCGGTCACGCCCCCCGGTCTGGCCTACGAGGTCGAGCACGACCAGGCCAACCACCGTTTCATCGCCCGTGTGCGTGGACAGCGGGCGCTGCTGGACTACCAGATCAAGCGCAGGCGCATGGTCATCACCCACACCGAGGTGCCCGAGCCGATCGCCGGCCGCGGCATCGCCGGTGAGCTGACCCGCGTCGCGCTGCGCTTCGCCCGCGAGCACAAGTACAAGGTGGTGCCGGCCTGCGCCTACGCCGAGGCCTTCCTGCAGCGCCACGAGGAGTTTCACGACCTGCTGGTAGGCTGAATGCAGCGGGCCACGCTTCAGCCATCGCAGGCGATGATGTACGAACATGAACAGGGGATCCCGATGAAGACTGGAAACAACCGGCCACTGCGTGCGAGCGCGCTGGCCGGCGCAATGGGCGTGCTGCTGCTGGCCGGTTGCCAGCGTGGCGAAGAGGCGGCTCCGGCCCCCGAGGCGGCGCCGGCGGCAGAAGCCACCGCGACCGAACCCACGCCTGCCACGGAAGCACCGCTGGATCTGCGCGATGTGGTGGAGAACAACGAACGCGAAGTCGTCGGCATCAGCTACCCGGCCGGCATCGATCGCTACCCGGGCCTGGCGCGCGCGCTGCAGGAATACGCCACCTCCGCCCGCGGCGATCTGCAGCAGGCGCTGGACGGCCTGGGCAACGACAAGCCGACCATGCCCTACGAGCTGTCGCTGAGCTTCGAGAAGGTGCTGGAGACCCCGCAGCTGGTGGTGGTCAGTGCCGATGGCAGCCGCTATACCGGTGGCGCCCACGGCGAGCCGCTGGTGGCGCGCTTCGTGTGGCTGCCGCAGCAGCAGCAGATGCTGAGCGCCAGCACGCTGGTGGCCGATGACAAGGGCTGGAAGGCGATCAGCGATTTCGTTGCCGACCAGCTGCGCGAGCGCGTGGCCACCCGCCTCAGCGGTGAGGACATGGAGCCGGCGGACCTGCAGGAATCGCTGCGCAACGCCTCGCGGATGATTGCCGAGGGCACTGGCCCACAGGCCGAGAACTTCAGCCAGTTCCAGCCGCTGACCGACGACAAGGGCCAGATCACGGCGCTGCGTTTTGTGTTCCCGCCCTACCAGGTGGGCCCGTATTCGGACGGTACACAGACGGCCGATGTGCCGGCCGCAGTGCTGCTGCCGCACGTGGCCAAGGATTACGTGGCGCTGTTCGCACGCGGGTAACCGCAGACGGAGGACGCGTGGATACAGGGTTGCAGGAGCGGGTTGCCGACCTGCTCCAGGAAGCCGGGGTCCGCATTGGCGGCACCCAGCCACAGGATATCCAGGTGCATGACCCGCGCTTCTTCGCGCGGGTCATGGGCCACGGCTCGCTCGGCCTGGGCGAGAGCTACATGGACGGCTGGTGGGATGCCAACGTCCTGGATGACTTCCTGGTCCACCTGATGATGGCGCACCTGGACGAACGCGTGCATGGCTGGCGCGAGGTGGCCGATGCACTGAAGGCGCGGCTGTTCAACCTGCAGGCCGGGCAGGGCAGCTATGAGGTCGGCCGCCGCCATTACGACCTTGGCAACGACCTGTACCGGGCCATGCTGGGTAGGCGCATGGTCTACAGCTGTGGCTACTGGCGCAATGCCGCCGACCTGGATGCCGCGCAGGAGGCCAAGCTAGACCTGGTCTGCCGCAAGCTGGGCCTGCGGCCGGGCCAGCGCGTGCTCGACATCGGCTGTGGCTGGGGCGAGGCGTTGAAGTTTGCCGCCGAGCGCCATGGCGTCAGTGGCGTGGGCGTGACCATTTCGCAGGAGCAGGCGGCCTACGCGCGCGAGCGGTGCGCTGGCCTGCCGATCGAGATCCGCCTGCAGGATTACCGCGAACTGGACGAGCCGTTCGATGCGGTGTTTTCCATCGGCATGTTCGAGCACGTGGGTGACAAGAACTACGACAGCTTCTTCGAGGTGGCCCGGCGCTGCCTGTCGCCCCGCGGGTTGCTGTTGTTGCACAGCATCGGCACGAATGTGTCTCGGCACCGCACCGACCCATGGATCGCCCGCTACATTTTTCCCAATTCGATGCTGCCTTCAGCGGTGCAGATCACCCGGGCCTTCGAGGGGCGCTTCGTGCTGGAGGACTGGCACAACTTCGGCACCGACTACGACCTGACCCTGCAGGCCTGGCGGCGCAACGTGGAAGCGGCGTGGCCGCAGCTGGATGCGCGCTACGACGAGCATTTCCGCCGCATGTGGCGGTTCTACCTGGCCGGGTCGATGGCCACGTTCCGCTGCCGGCATGCGCAGCTGTGGCAGCTGGTGCTGTCGCCGGAAGGCGTGCGCGGCGGGTACGTGGCGCCGCGTTGATCGGAACAAACATCCACGCATGGCGTGGATCTACTGGCATCACGCAACCCCACGCCACGCGCACATGCCGCAGTAGATCCACGCCATGCGTGGATGGTTTCCGTAGTAGATCCACGCCATGCGTGGATGGCCCTAAAAAAACCGCCCGGTCTCCCGGGCGGTTTTCGTTTCATGCGACTGCGCGGGCGATCAGTTGCCGGCGCCGGTCAGGCCACGCTTTTCCAGCAGCGGTTCGATCTGCGGCTCGTGGCCGGCGAAATCGCGGAACAGCTGCATGGCATCCACGCTGCCGCCCTTGGACAGCAGGGTGGCGCGGAAGTGGTCGCCGTTCTTGCGGCTCAGGCCACCGTTGTCCTTGAACCACTTCTGGGTGTTGGCGTCCAGCACTTCCGACCAGATGTAGGCGTAGTAGCCGGCCGAGTAGCCGCCCATGATGTGGCTGAAGTACGGGGTCCGGTAGCGCGGCGGAACCGGCGCGTAGTAGATGCCGTCCTTCTCCAGCGCGGCGCGCTCGAAGGCCATCACGTCCTTGGCCGCCGGCACTTTGTCGGCTGCCAGCTGGTGCCAGTTCTGGTCCAGCATCGCTGCACCCAGGTACTCGGTGGTGGCGAAGCCCTGGTTGAACTTGGCCGCGGCCAGCACCTTGTCCAGCAGCGCCTGCGGCATCGCCGAGCCGTTCTGGTAGTGCTTGGCGTAGTTCTTCAGGATGGCCGGGTTGTCGGCCCACATTTCGTTGACCTGCGAGGGGAACTCGACGAAGTCGCGCGGCACGGCGGTGCCCGAGAAGTACGGGTACTTCACGTTGGAGAACATGCCGTGCAGGGCGTGGCCGAACTCGTGGAAGGTGGTGCTCACCTCATCCCAGGTCAGCAGGGTCGGCTGGCCGGCCGGCGGCTTGGGGATGTTCAGGTGGTTGGCGACCACCGGCTTGAAGCCGGTCAGCTTGGACTGCGAGATGTAGGAGTTCATCCAGGCGCCACCGCGCTTGGACGCACGCGCGTACGGGTCGAAGATGAAGATCGCCAGCTGGCTGCCGTCGGCATCGAACACGTCATAGACGGTGACTTCGTCGTGGTAGACCGGCAGGTCGGTGCGCTGCTTGAAGGTCAGGCCGAATTCCTGGTTGGCGGCGAAGAACACGCCGTTCTCCAGCACGTTCTTCATTTCGAAGTACGGCTTGAGCTGGGATTCGTCGAAGTTGTACTTGGCCTGGCGCACCTTCTCGCTGTAGAACGCCCAGTCCCACGGCTCGAGGGCGAAGGTCTTCTTGCCGGCGGCCTTCTGTTCCTTGTCGATCATCGCCTGCAGGTCGGCGGCTTCGCGCTTGGCGTTGGCCACGGCGGCCGGGGCCAGCTTGCCCAGCATCGCGTTGACCGCTTCGGGGGTCTTGGCGGTCTGATTGGTCAGGTTGTAGGCGGCGAAGTTCGCAAAGCCCATCAGCTTGGCCTTGTCGGCACGCAGCTGCATGATGCGCGAGACCAGCGCGGTGTTGTCGAACTCACCGCCGCGGCTGCCGCGGGTGATCGAGGCTTCGTAGATCTTCTGGCGCAGCGCGCGGTTGGCCAGGTTGGTCAGCGGCGGCTGGCCGGTGGTGTTGAGCAGGGTGATCACGTACTTGCCGTCCAGGCCACGGGCCTTGGCGGCTTCGGCGGCGGCGGCGATCTGTTCCTGGGACAGGCCGTCGAGCTGCTTGACGTCGTCGACGGTGATCGCCGAAGCGTTCACTTCCGACTGCACGTTCTGGCTGAACTTCGTGCCCAGGTTGGCCAGCTCGGCGTTCATGCCCTTCAGCGTGGCCTTGTCGGCCTCGGACAGCTTGGCGCCGGCGCGCACGTAGTTGTCGTAGTACTTCTCGACCAGGCGCACGCCTTCGGCGTCCAGGCCCAGCTGGTTGCGGGTGTCATACAGCGCCTGGATGCGGGCGAACAGCTTGCCGTTCAGCGCGATCGCATCGCTGTGCGCGGCGAACTTCGCCGAGTAGTCGGCCTGCAGCTTCTTGCGCGCATCGTTGGTGTCGGCGCCGACCAGGCTGAAGAACACGGTGGTCGCGCGGTCCAGCACGTCACCGCTCTTTTCCAGGGCGATGATGGTGTTGTCGAAGGTCGGCTTGGCCTTGGTGTTGGCGATCGCCTCCACTTCCTTCAACTGCTGCGCCATGCCGGCGTCGAAGGCCGGGGCGAAGTCGCTGTCCTTGATCTTGTCGAACTGCGGGAAGTGCAGCGGCAGCGGGCTTTCGGCGAAGAACGGGTTGGCCTGCTGGGCGTTGGCAGCAGCGGCCGGGGTGGCGGCGCTGGCCGAATAGGCGGGCAGGGCAAGGCCGAGGGTCATGGCCACGGCAAGGGCAAGGCGGGTGGTCAAGGCGGTACTCCGGTAAGGCAAACAAGTGCCCGAGGGTAACCCGCCCGGGGCGGGCGCCACTTGTGTCAAAAGGCATGCCCGGCAGCGCCAACCGGCACGGCCTGGGATTACCATGGGACACCCCACCCGGACCGCATGCCATGCCCAACGCCTTCGACTTCGGTTTCGTGGACCTGGACGGCCAGGCGCAGGCGCTGGCGCAGTACCAGGGCCGCCCGATGCTGCTGGTCAACGTCGCCAGCCGCTGCGGCTTCACCCCGCAGTACACCGGCCTGGAGCAGCTGTGGCAGGCGTACCGCGACCGTGGCCTGGTGGTGATCGGCTTCCCCTGCAACCAGTTTGGCGGGCAGGAGCCGGGTGACGCGGCGCAGATCCGCCAGTTCTGTTCGCTGGACTATCCGGTCAGTTTCCCGCTGTCGCAGAAGATCGAGGTCAACGGCGAGGGTGCCGACCCGCTGTGGACGTGGCTGTCGCACGAGAAGCGCGGCCTGCTCGGCATCGCCCGCATCAAGTGGAATTTCAGCAAGTTCCTGCTCGACCGGCAGGGGCAGGTGGTGGCGCGCTATGCGCCGACCACCGCACCGGAGCAGCTGCGCAGCGCGATCGAAGCGCTGCTCTGACCGTCATCCGCCGGGCATGGCCCGGCGCTACCTGTAGAGCCGAGCCCATGCTCGGCTGTTGTTCGAGCAGGCAACGCAGGCGCGCTGGGCGCGCAAGCCGGCCAGCGGCCGGCTCTACCGCGTTGCAGGTTACTTTTCGACGAAGGCGCGTTCGAACACGTAGTGGCCCGGCTGGCCGATACGCGGCGACACCTGGAAGCCACGCGCATCGAGCACGGTGCGCAGGTCGGCCAGCATCTGCGGGCTGCCGCAGATCATCGCGCGGTCGTTTTCCGGGCTCAGTTCGGGCAGGCCGAGGGTGCGCTGCATCTCGCCGCTTTCCATCAGCTGGGTGAGGCGGCCCTGGTTGGCGAACGGCTCGCGGGTGACGGCCGGGTAGTACAGCAGCTTGTCGCCGATCATCTCGCCGAGGAACTCGTGCTCGCGCAGTTCCTTCTCGAAGTAATCGCGGTAGGCCAGGTCCTTTTCGTAGCGCACGCCGTGGCAGAGGATCACCTTCTCGAAGCGCTCGTAGGTTTCCGGGTCCTTGATGACCGAAAGCCACGGTGCCATGCCGGTGCCGGTACCCAGCAGGTACAGGTTCTTGCCCGGGTGCAGGTCGCTGATCAGCAGGGTGCCGGTGGGCTTCTTGCCGACCAGCACCTTGTCACCCGGTTTGATGTGCTGCAGGCGCGAGGTCAGCGGGCCGTCCTGCACCTTGATGCTGAAGAACTCCAGGTGCTCTTCCCAGTTGGCGCTGGCGATGGAATACGCGCGCAGCAGCGGCCGCGCCTCGGTTTCCAGGCCGATCATCACGAACTGGCCGTTCTCGAAACGGAAACCGCTGTCGCGGGTGAGGGTGAAGCTGAAGTAGGCATCGGTCCAGTGGCGGACCTCAAGCACCGTTTCGGCGCCGAAAGCGGAAGACATGGGGGCACATTCAGGCAATGGAGTCGTCCCCGCCATTCTACCTCAAATGAGAGGGGTTCTCATTATCCGGAACGAGAGGCGTTCTCAGGGCCGTTCAGCGGTAGCCGGCGGCCTGCAGTTCGAACAGCTCGGCGTAACGCCCGCCCTGGGCCATCAGTTCGTCGTGGGTACCGCTGGCTTCCAGCCGGCCCTCGGCCAGCACCAGGATGCGGTCGGCCATGCGTACCGAGGAAAAACGGTGCGAGATCAGCACCGCGGTGCGCTTGTCGGCCAGTTCGCGGAAGCGCTGGAACACCTCGAATTCGGCGCGTGCATCGAGAGCGGCAGTCGGTTCGTCGAGGATCATCACCTGCGCGTCGCGCATCCAGGCACGGGCGATGGCGATCTTCTGCCACTGCCCGCCGGACAGGTCCACGCCCTGCTTGAAGCGGCGGCCGATCAGCTGCCCGTAGCCACCGGGCAGGGCATCGATCACTTCTTCGGCCATGCCCCGGCGCGCGGCATCGGCGATGCGCGCCTGGTCGGCCATCGCCTCCACCTGGCCGACGCCGATGTTCTCGCCAGCGGTCAGGTTGTAGCGGACGAAGTCCTGGAAGATCACGCCCAGGTTGGCGCGCAGGTCGTCCAGGTCGTAGTCGCGCAGGTCGCGGCCATCGAGCAGGATGCGGCCTTCGTCCGGTTCGTACAGGCGCGCCAGCAGCTTGACCAGGGTGGTCTTGCCCGCGCCGTTCTCGCCCACCAGGGCCAGTACTTCACCGGCGTGCAGCTGGAAATCGAGGTGGCGCACCGCCCATTGCTCGGCATCCGGGTAGCGGAAGCCCACGTTCTCGAACACGAAGCCCTCGCGGATCGGCCGCGGCACGGCCACCGCGCCCTCGCGCGAATGGATTTCCGGTTCGATCTGGAAGAACGAATACAGGTCGTCCAGGTACAGCGCCTGGCTGGCCACCTGCGAGAAGCCGATCAGCAGGCCTTCCAGCAATTGGCGCAGGCGCAGGAAGCTGCCGGCGAGGAAGGTCAGGTCGCCGATGGAAAAATCACCGCGCACCGTGCGCCAGGCGATGTAGGCATAGGCGGTGTAGTAACCCAGCGTGCCCAGTGCGGCAAGCACCGTGCCCCAGAACGCGCGCCGCCGCGCCAGCGCCCGGTTGGCCAGGAACAGCGCCGCCGACAGCCGCCGGTAGCGATCCACCAGGAAGCGGTGCAGGTTGAAGATCTTCACTTCCTTGGCCGTTTCCACGCTCGCGCCAAGCTGGCGCAGGTAGTCCAGCTGGCGCCGCTCGGGCGTCCACAGGAAGTTGAGGCTGTAGCCGGCTGCGTTGAAATGCGATTCGCCGATGAAGGCCGGCACCAGCGCCAGGGCCAGCAGCAGGATCAGCCACGGTGCATAGACCAGCAGGCCGACCGCCAGGCTGGCCACGGTGATCGCATCCTGCACCTGGCCGAACAACTGGCTCATCAGGTTCATCCGGCCCATGGTCTGCCGCCGCGCGCGGTCCAGCTTGTCCTGCAGGTCGGGGTCTTCGAAGTCCTCCAGATCCAGGGTGGCGGCGTGTTCCATCAGGCGCACGCTGGTGGCGTTGGCGAACAGTTCCGACAGCAGGGCATCGGCATAGCTGACCAGCCGGCCGAGCAGGTCCGAGGCGATGGCCAGGCCGAATTCCAGCGCCAGCAGGCCCAGCAGCGGATTGAGCACGCCGCTGGACAGTGCCTCGCCCAGCGGCGGGAAGCCGGCGTCGTGCTGGCTCAGGTGCAGCGCCGTATCGATGATGAGCTTGCCCACGTACAGCATCGCCACCGGCAGCAACGCGCGGATCAGGCGCAGGCCGAGGCTGGTCAGGGTCAACGCGGGGCTGGTCTGCCACACCTGGCGCAGGAAGGGCGGCAGGTTGCGCATCGCCTTGAAGCGCTGGCGCAGGCTCGGTTTCTTCTCGGGGGCAGCAGGCATGCCGCCATTGTGCGCGCGTGCGGCGTGCAGATGGGGTCAGATCCCTTTGCAGCGCAAAGGGCTCTGACCCCGTCCTCCATCCATGGCATGAATCCACCGTGCCGACCAACGGTCGGCACCCACCAACAGCAGCTGACCCACCCCGCCATTCCCCAGAACGCCAGCCGTTGACGTTGCCCTTGCTCCGGCTGTCGCCTCTGCGGGTGCCGGGCGGCAGCCCGGCCGGAACCCCCCCTTTACGGCAGCGGCGGCAGCAGGCCCGCGCCCAGCCGGTTCCAGGCATTGATCACCGCAATGCCCATGCTCAGGTCGCTGATGCCCTTCTCATCGAAGTGCGGTGCCAGCGCATCGAATGCGGCCTGCGAAGGTGCGCCTTCGGTCAGCCGGGTCAGGGCCTCGGCCCAACCCAGCGCGGCACGTTCGCGCGCATCGAAGAAACGGCTTTCATGCCAGGCCGGCAGGGTGTCCAGCTTGCGCGGCTCGATGCCGCCCTTGCGCAGCGCGGTGCCATGCATGTCCATGCAGTAGCCGCAGCCATTGAGCTGGGACACGCGCAGGAACAGCAGTTCCATCAGCGTCGGGTCGATCGAACTGTCATGCACCGCCTTGCTGGTGGCCAGCAGGCCCTTGAAGGCCTCGGCGGCCAGGCGGGTGTAGGGGACGCGGGGAGAGGCGTGGTCGGACATTTTCAGCTCCACGACGGCCACGGTGGCCGTCTTTCATTACAAGGACGCCGCACCGTCCGCGTTCGTGACAGTCCCGTGCAGCTTTTCCGGATTGAGCACGCTGTACACGTTGGCGATGCGGCCATCGGCCACTTCGATGGTGGTGACCGAGTGCAGGCGATCGCCCTGGAAGCGCAGGATCGCCGGCTCGCCATTGACCCAGCCCAGCTGCGCGGTATGGCCCAGGTCGCGGCGCGCGATGGCCCAGAACAAGCGGCCGATGCGCTCGGCGCCCAGCAGCGGGCGCACCGCCGCGGTGACCACGCCGCCGCCATCGGACACCAGCCGCGCATTGGCATGCAGCAGCGCCTGGATGGCCTCGCTGTCGCCTTGCTGGGTGGCGTCCATGAAGCGCGCCAGCAACTGCCGGTGCTGGCCGGCGTCGGCGTTGAAGCGCGGCCGCCCGGCCTGCAGGCGCTGTTTTGCCCGGTGTACCAGCTGGCGGCAGTTCGGTTCGCTGAGGCCGAGCAGGGCGGCGATCTGCCGGTAGTCGTGGTCGAAGGCCTCCTTCAGCAGGAAGGCGGCCCGTTCCTCCGGGCCGAGCTGCTCCAGCAGGGTGAGGAAGGCCACCGACACCTCATCGGCGCGGGCATGGGCCAGGGCCGGGTCGCTGGACGGTTCAGGTTCCAGGCTGATCTCCAGCGGCTCGGCCAGCCACGGGCCGACGTAGTGGACCCGCTCGCGCCGGGCCGCGCGCAGCCGGTCCAGGCCCAGCCGGGTGGTGGTGGTGACCAGCCAGGCCTCGGGGTCGCGGACGGCGGACGCATCGGCGCCGGACCAGCGCAGCCAGGCATCCTGGACCACGTCCTCGGCATCGCTGCGGCTGCCCAGCAGGCGGTAGGCCAGTGCCATCAGGCGCGGGCGGTGGGCCTGGAAGGTGGCTTCAGTGTTCATGTCGACCAGGACGCCGGGGAGGGATGAAGCGTGACACGGACGTCGTGCGATCTTGCCGTCCAGCGGCCGGCACTACCACCCCTGCGGCCGGGGGAGGGGGTAAAATGGGCGGATTACCCCCCGCCAGCCTCGAGCAAGCGAGCAAGCCGTGACATCGATCAAGCAGGAAGACCTCATCCAGTCCATCGCCGACGCGCTGCAGTACATCTCGTACTACCACCCGGTCGACTACATCAAGAACCTCGCCGCCGCCTATGAGCGCGAGGAGTCGCCGGCCGCGAAGGAAGCGATGGCCCAGATCCTGATCAACTCGCGGATGTGCGCCGAAGGCCACCGTCCGATCTGCCAGGACACCGGCATCGTCACCGTGTTCCTGGAAATCGGCATGGACGTGCGCTGGGACGACGCGACCATGGGCGTGGAAGACATGGCCAACGAAGGCGTGCGCCGCGCCTACCTGCACCCGGACAACAAGCTGCGCGCCTCGGTGCTGGCTGATCCGGCCGGCAAGCGCATCAACACCAAGGACAACACCCCGGGCGTGGTCAACGTCAAGGTGGTGCCGGGCAATACCGTCGACGTCATCGTCGCCGCCAAGGGCGGTGGTTCCGAGGCCAAGACCAAGTTCGCCATGCTCAACCCGTCCGATTCCATCGTCGACTGGGTGCTGAAGACCGTGCCGACCATGGGCGCTGGCTGGTGCCCGCCGGGCATGCTGGGCATCGGCATCGGCGGCACCGCTGAAAAGGCGATGCTGCTGGCCAAGGAAGCGCTGATGGAGCCGATCGACATCACCGAGCTGCAGGCCCGTGGTGCGTCCAACCGCATCGAAGAACTGCGCCTGGAGCTGTACGAGAAGGTCAACGCGCTGGGCATCGGCGCACAGGGCCTGGGTGGCCTGACCACCGTCCTGGACATCAAGATCAACGATTACCCGACCCACGCGGCCAACCTGCCGGTGGCGATGATCCCGAACTGCGCGGCCACCCGCCATGCGCACTTCACCCTGGATGGCAGCGGCCCGGTGATGCTGGACCCGCCGTCGCTGGAAGACTGGCCGAAGCTGACCTACGACGCGTCCAAGGGCACCCGCGTGGACCTGGATACGATCACCCCGGAAGACGTGGCCAACTGGAAGCCGGGCCAGACCCTGCTGCTCAACGGCAAGCTGCTGACCGGCCGCGACGCCGCGCACAAGCGCATGGTCGACATGCTCAACAAGGGCGAGGCGCTGCCGGTTGATCTGAAGGGTCGCTTCATCTACTACGTCGGCCCGGTCGATCCGGTGCGCGACGAAGTGGTGGGCCCTGCCGGTCCGACCACGGCCACCCGCATGGACAAGTTCACCGAGCAGGTGCTGGCACAGACCGGCCTGCTGGGCATGGTCGGCAAGGCCGAGCGCGGCCCGGCCGCCATCGAGGCGATCAAGAAGCACAAGTCGGCCTACCTGATGGCCGTCGGTGGTTCGGCCTACCTGGTGTCCAAGGCGATCAAGGCGGCCAAGGTCGTCGGCTTCGCTGACCTGGGCATGGAAGCGATCTACGAATTCACCGTTCAGGACATGCCGGTGACCGTGGCGGTCGATTCCACCGGCGAATCGGTGCACAAGACCGGCCCGCGCGAATGGCAGGCCCGCATCGGCAAGATTCCGGTGGTGGTGGAGTAATTCCACCGGGAGCAGAAGAACGGCGCCGCAGGGCGCCGTTTTTTGTTTAACGCCGCACGAAGGTCTGCATTGCTAGGCTCGGCTGGCGTTTTTCCGGTGTATTGAACAGGGAGTGTCCAATGTCATTGTTCCGTGGCTTTGTCGTGCTGTGTGTTGTTTCCCTCGCCGCCTGCAGCAGTGGCGGCGATCTGTACGACGGCGCACCCGGCAACAACGCCAGCGCGCAATGCGTGATGGCGTGCCAGCAGTACCGCAACGCCTGCCTGGCCCGCTCCGATTCGGACCGCCGCTCGACCTGCGATGCGCAGGCGGCGAGCAAGTGCGACCGGATCAAGGATGACGAGATGCGGCGCTCGTGCATGTCACAGGCGCAGGCCTGCATGGACCAGTCGCCGTTGATCAGCTGCAGCCAGGACGCCGACAGCTGCATGGCCTCGTGCGGCGGCGGTTGAGCGCATAATCGGCGCTTCCCGCAACCGGAGTCGTCGCATGCGCACTACGCTGTATGGGTCTGTCAGCACCGCCTCGCTGGTGGTGCACTGGCTGCTGGTCGAACTGGGCATCGAGCACGAACTGGTGCTGCTGGATTTCGACACGCGCGAGCACAAGGCGGCGCCGTACCTGGCGTTGAACCCGGCAGGCGTGGTGCCGACGCTGCAGATCGATGGCCAGGTGCTGACCGAAGCGGCTGCCATCGCGCTGTACCTGGCCGACCGCCACCCCGAGGCGGGACTGCTGCCGGCGCCGGGTACGCCCGCGCGCGGCCAGACATACCGCTGGATGTTCTGGTGCGCCAACACCTTGCAGCCCGCCTACCGCGCGTGGTTCTACCCGCATGAAGCCGCCGGAGAGGACAACGTCGCCGCCACCCAGGCGATGGCGCGCCAGCGCCTGGAAGCCGCGTGGCAGCGGATGGCCGCGCACCTGCAGACGCAGGGGCCGTACGTGCTGGGCGAAGCGCCGAGCGTGGTCGATTTCATGCTGGTGATGCTGATGCGCTGGTCGCGCAACATGCCTACCCCGGCAGACAGCCTGCCGGTGCTGAAGGTCTACGCGCAGCGCCTGAAGGCGCGACCGTCATTCATCGAGACCTACCGGCGCGAAGGCATCACCGACTGGCTGTAATTGCCTGCGTCATGGCGGGGTAGAGTCGACCGTTGGTCGACTCCGCCCTGCGTGCGACAGTCGACCAACGGTCGACGCTACCTACAGCAGGTCGAGGACGCGCTCCGGCGGGCGGCACAGGCGCGTGCCCTTCGGGGTGCGCACGATGGGGCGGTTGATCAGCCGCGGGTGCTCGGCCATGGCGCCCAGCAGGGTGGCTTCATCGGCACCGGCCAGGCCGAGTTCAACGAACTGCGGCTCCTTGCTGCGCACCAAGTCGATGGCGGCCAGGCCGGATTCGGCCAGCACCTGGCGCAGGGTGGCCACGTCGGGCGGGGCGCCCAGGTAGTCAACCACCACCGGCTCGATGCCGGCTTCGCGTATCAGCGCCAGGGCGCCGCGCGAATTGCTGCACGCCGGGTTGTGCCAGATCGTCACGGTCATCAGAACCACTCCAGCAGCGATACGCCCACGCCCACGTAGGTGGCCTTGTGGTTGTAGTCGATCATGCTCTCGCCGTAGCCATCGAACACCTGGATATGGCCGCGCAGCAGGTTGCTGATCGGGAAGCCGTAGTCGAGCTGCAGCGCGCCGTGCGAACGGTCGCCGGTGCGCAGCGAATGGCGCGCCATCAGCGCGACTTCATGGCCGTTGCGGTTCCAGATCAGGGTCGCGTCGCCGCGGCCCATGTAGTCTTCGATATCCGGATTGTTGTCTTCGCTGCGCGACTCGGGAATGCGGTACCACGGGCGCAGCACCAGCGCCCAGTTCTCACGGTCCAGGCCGATGTTGAGCATCACCCGGTTCCAGCTGCGCGACAGCGGGTCGGGCCGGCCGTTGGACTGGTGGTTGAGGCCGATGCCGGTCATCCGTCCACGCCAGCCTCCGATGGAGTAGCCGTTGCGGAACACCATCATCACTTCCGGCTCGTAGTTGGTTTCGCGGAACGGGCGCGAATTCTCGGCGTTGTAGGCCTGCCAGCGCGAGCTCTGGGTATAGCCGGCCCAGATGTCGCCGTTGTCGCCGAACAGGTTCTCGGCGATCTTGGTCTTGAAGCTGATCTGGAACTTCAGCTCGGTGCTGTCCAGCACCTGCGGCGTGGTGACGCTGTTGGCCGGGTTCGGCGACTGCGGCATCTGGTTCTTGTCGCTGGTCCAGAAGGCGGGCAACAGGTAGACCGGCTTGTAGGCGCGCAGCTGGAACGGGCCCAGCTTGGAGTCCTCGGCCAGTTCCCAGCGGCTGTCCAGCAGCGAGCCGCGGCCGGCGTTGGCCAGGGCGCTGTCGTCCGGCGCCGGGCGGAAGAGGTCGCCCACGCGGGTGCGCAGCTTTTCTTCGCCCTGACTGAGGCGCGACGCCTGGCGTTGTTCGCGCAGGGCCTGTGCGGCCTGCTGGGCGGCGGCGTCCGCCTCGGCCGTGGCCTGGACGTTGCGGCCGAACAGCCGGTCGTAGCAGGCCAGGCGCGCGGCGTCACTGTCGACGGCGGCGCAGCCGGCCGGCGTGGCGGTTGAAGTGGGCGCGATTTCCTGCGCGGCAAGCGGCGCACTGGCCAGGGCCAGGGCCAGCGCCAGCGGCGCGAAGCGGGGGAGCAGCGTGGGGAGGGTCATTGCAGCAGGCCCTTCAGGGATGAATACGGGAAGACGCACAGTGTGGCGGCTGCCCGTGGCAACGGCCAGCCCCTTGGTTTATGCCCGGCGCGGGCGTGCGCGTGGCGTGAAGGCGGCGCGGTTACAGGAACCAGGCAAAGGCGAACAGGCCCAGCATGGCGATCACCACGGCCAGCTTCAGTGCCAGGCCCAGCAGGATGCCCAGCCAGGTGGCCAGGCCGACCTTGGTCGAGCGCCCAAGCTCGCGGGTGTGCCAGTACTCGCCGAGCAGGGCGCCCAGCAGGGGGCCGGCAAACAGGCCGACGGGCATGAAGAACAGGCCCACGATGCTGCCGATGAAGGTGCCCCACAGGGCCTTGCGGCTGGCGCCCACCCGTTGCGCCCCGACCACCGTGGACAGGACATCGACCAGCAGGGACAGCGCGGTCAGCACGCCGAGGACGACCAGGGTGGGCCAGCCGACATGTGCGAAGCCGTCGGCCCATGCCGCCAGCAGCAGTCCGACGAAGACCAGCGGCACGCCCGGAAGCGCCGGCAGGATGATGCCGGCGATACCCACAAGGACAAAAATGACCGCTAGCAGATACAAGATGAATGAGAGGTCCATGCTGTCCAGTATGGTGGTCTTTTTGGGGTTGACAGTGAAGAATTTTGGCAGTTGCTTTTTCGTTTTGGTCGGGTTAAGTTGCAGTCGCTGAGCTTGGCAAGGTCACCGTGGATCGTGGCCTGATGAAGCAAGATCTCTTCGATCCGCTGCATCGTTGCACCTCGCTTCCCCCTTGCTTGTCAGCCGCCCAACAGGCGTTTCCAACAACAAGAGAGTCACCAGGGAGTGAGTGAGATGTCTGATCGCGAGACCGGTACCGTCAAGTGGTTCAACGATGCAAAGGGCTTCGGCTTCATCAGCCGTGAAAACGGCGAAGACGTGTTCGTGCATTTCCGTGCCATCCAGACCCAGGGCTTCAAGAGCCTGAAGGAAGGCCAGAAGGTCACCTTCACCGTCGTGCAGGGCCAGAAGGGCCTGCAGGCAGATGCCGTAGAGCCGGTCTGAACGGCCTGCAGCGTGCTGCACGAAAAAGGCCCGCGCAAGCGGGCCTTTTTCATTGCCACCGTCGCCTGCCGGATCAGCGCAGGACGACGCGGCCGTTGACCACGCGCACGTAGGTGTTCTCACGGATGCCGGCCAGGTCGCGCTGGTTGACCACGACGGTACGGCCATCATCCATGCGTACGGTGATGTCGTAGGTATCGCTGGTCACGTTCTTCTGGATCTGGTTGCCGGCGAGGGCACCACCCACCGCGCCTGCGGCGGCGGCGACGTTCTTGTTGCCCCGGCTGCCGCCGGTGTGGTCGGAGATCTCATGGCCGGCCACGGCGCCGACGATGCCACCGAGGATGGCGCCGGTCGCGCTGGGCGCGGTGCGGCCCGAGGCCACGGTATTGATGCGGGTGACGATGCCGCAGTCGGCGCAACGGTTCTGGTTGTAGCCGCCGTTGTTGCCATAGCCGCCATTGTTGTAGCCACCGTTGTTGTAACCGCCGCCGCCGTAACCGGGCGAGGTGGCGCAGCCAGCCAGGGCGAGCGTAGCAATGGCACTGGCAGCGATGAGCTGGATCTTCATGGGGCGTCTCCTGGCCGTGAAGGCGGATGGAAGGGTGGTACTGCGTCATGCAGCAGGGTGATCGAATCGTCCACTTTTCAACGTGAACAAGGTGCCAATCACGTCGGCCTTCCCCGGCTGGAAGATGAATCAGCGGAAGTCCTGGTGGCAGGCCCGGCAATCGTCCTGCACGGCCTGCACGACCTTGCCCAGCGCGGCGCAGTCGGCGGGCGGGGCGGCCAGCGCGGCATTGAGGCTGGCCCGGTACTGGCTGGCATGCTGCTGGAAGCGCGCATCCTCCTTCAGCCCGGGAAACGCCAGGTCCAGGTCGTTGGACAGCAGGCGCAGCGACTGCAGGCGCGGCACGCTGTCAGCCAAGCTGCAGCGGTTCTGCTGCTGGGCCTGCTGCAGCAGTTCGGCCTGCCGCTGCATCACGTGCATCAGGCTGTGCGGGAAGGGATCGCGGCCCGCCTGCAGGGCCCGGCCCACCATCACCGTGGCGACCAGGCCGATCAGCAGGCCCAGGCCGAGCACGAACAGGTAGCGCTGGGCGCTGGAGGGACGACGGGTCGGGCTGGCGTTCATGCTTGCTCCTCCGTGGGTGATGCGCGAATGGGTGATGCGCGGGCGTGCAACGGTGGGTTCGATGGCGGCCCGCTATGGCCGCCGCTGCCTGCACGTTAAAATAGCTCCATGAACGAACAGGTCAAACAACGCTTCGCCGGCATCGAACGGCTGTATGGCGTAGGCGCGCTCGAGCGCCTGCAGGGCAGCCGCGTGGCGGTGGTGGGCATGGGCGGCGTCGGCTCGTGGGTCGTGGAAGCGCTGGCCCGTTCGGCGGTCGGCCACCTGACCCTGATCGACGCCGATGACATCTGCGTGTCCAACACCAACCGGCAGCTGCCGGCGATGGAAGGCAACTACGGCCGCAACAAATCCGAGGCGATGGCCGAGCGCTGCCGCGCGATCAATCCGCAGATCGATGTCGATGCGGTGCAGGCGTTCCTCACCACCGGCAACATGGCCGAACTGCTGGACCGTGGTTTCGATCTGGTCATCGACGCCTGCGACAGCTTCCGGGTGAAGGTGGAAACCATCGCCTGGTGCCGCCGCCGCAAGCTGCCGCTGCTGACGGTGGGCGCCGCCGGCGGGCGTACCGACCCGACCCTGGTGCGCATCCGCGATGTCTCGCGTACCGAGCACGACGCAATGCTGGCGCTGATCCGCAAGAAGCTGCGCAGCGAGTTCAACTTCCCGAAGAACGCCAAGCGCTACTTCGGCGTGCCGGCGGTGTACTCGCTGGAAAACGTGAAGTACCCGCAGGCCGATGGCAGCGTCTGCGGCCTGCGGCCGAACCTGGGCGCCGATGCCGCGCTGAAGCTGGATTGCGGTGCCGGGCTGGGTGCGGCCACGCATATCACCGGCGCGTTCGCCTTCGCTGCAGTCGGCAAGGCGCTGGAAATGCTGTTGGAGCCGAAGAAGGTGAAGGCCGAAGCCGCCGAGACCCACGCAGACGCGTGAGGCGGCTGCCGGCCAGCGGCCGGCACTACCGCAGGGCAGGGCGGGATCCTGGCGCAGCGGACAGGCTGATGCGCTGGTAGTGCCGGCCGCTGGCCGGCATCCAGGCGATGTGTCCGTCGTTCATGAGGCTGCCGGCCGGCACTACCCTTGTGTGGCAGGCAGCGCGAACAGCCGGCGGGCGTTCTCGCTGGTGGCCCGCGCCACGGTTTCCACATCCGTGCCGCGCAGTGCGGCCACGTGGCGGGCGATCACCGACAGCCGGGCCGGTTCATTGCGCTCGCCACGGATGCCTGCGTCGGGCTGGTCCGGTGCGTCGGTTTCCAGCAGCAGCTGCTGCAACGGCATCTCCCGCACCAGCCGCTGCAGGCGCTGCGCGCGTTCGTAGGTCAGCGGCCCGCCCAGGCCGAGCAGGAAGCCCAGCTTGTCCAGCTGTGCGGCCTGCTCCGGGCTGCCGGGGAAGCTGTGCACCACGCCACGCAGGCCGCCGATGCGACGGATCGCGGCGATCACCGCATCCACCGCGCGGCGCGCGTGCACGATCACCGGCAGGTCGAAGTCGCGGGCCAGCTTCAACTGGCCGATGAAATAGTCCTGCTGCGCCTGCGCGTCCAGCCCGTCGACGAAGAAATCCAGGCCGCACTCGCCGATCGCGCACGGACGCTCGCGCTCGATCCAGTCGCGCAGCTGGTCCAGGTGCGCGGGGCGGTGCTCGGCCAGGAATATCGGGTGCAGGCCGTACGCCGGGTACAGCCCCGGCGCCTGCTGGCAGACCTCGCGCAGCTTCGGCCAGCTGGCGGCGGTCACCGCCGGCACCACCTGGGCCTGCACGCCGGCCGCACGGGCGCGTTCGATCACGGCCGTGCGGTCAGGGTCGAACTCGCTGGCATCCAAGTGGCAATGGCTGTCGACCAGCATGTTCAACGCTGTTCCAGCGGCGGTGGCGTCGCCGCGCTGCGGTTCTTCCAGTTGGCCAGCAGCAGGGTGCCCAGGCCCAGCACCAGTTCGTCCACGAACGGGATGGGGTCGGGGATGAACAGCGTCAACGCGAACAGGCCGGCGGTCAGCTTGAACAGGGTGGGGTAGCGCAGCCGGCGTGCCCATTGCAGGACCGGCAGCAGCATCGGGTTGGCCATGGCGGGGCTCCACGTGGGCGAGGTGCAAACGCTACCACGGGCCCTGCATTTCCCGATGCTGAATGGGTTACGGCCATGAGCAGGAATTGTGGAGATTCCGTTCAGGCAGGCCATGCTGCAATCTGCATCGAGAACGTTGCGGACGGTCCGCAAGGAGCAGGTCATGAAAAGCACAACTACAACTGTCCTGGTCGCAGCGGGCGCGCTGCTGGTGGGTGGCATCGCAACCGCCGCCTTCATGAAGAGTGGTGACAAGGCCCCGGATTCGCTGGGCGCCGCCAATCCTTCCGAGTCGCGCCTGATCGATGGCAGCGCTGCCGATGATGGCGCGCGCGGCGACGCGGTCGATGCCACTGCACCGCGCGGCCTGGAATATGCCGATGTGCTGAAGGTCGACCCGCTCACCGAGAAGCAGAAGGCCTATGCGACGGTCATCGGCACCGAGCCGGTGCGCGAGACGTCCACCACCCAGACCCCGCATGAGGTGTGCCAGGACGTGGTGGTGCAGGAGCGCCTGCCCGAGCGCGATGGCAACGTGGGCGGCACCGTGGTGGGCGCCGTGGTCGGCGGCCTGCTCGGCAACCAGGTCGGTGGCGGCAACGGCAAGAAGGCGGCCACTGCAGCGGGCGCCGTGGCCGGTGGCTTCATCGGCAACCAGGTGGACAAGCGCCACGTCGGTGGCCGCGTGGTCAACCGCACCGAACGCCAGTGCCACACTGAAACGGCGACCTCCGAGTCGAGCCGCGTCACCGGTTACAACGTGACCTACCGCAACGAAGACGGCACCACCGGCACCATGCGCATGGCCAGCAAGCCGGGCACGCGCATCGCCATGGGCACCAACGATGTGGTCAAGGGCTACAACGTGACCTACCGCTACGATGGCGCCGAGAAGACCGTGCGCATGGACAACAAGCCGGCCAGCGACCGCCTGCCGGTGGTGGATGGCCAGCTGGTCACCCAGACCGCAGCGGCCGGCGAAGCGGCGGCCAACCGCCAGTAACGTTTCTGCTGCAGCGTCCATCGGACAGGCCGGCTTTTGCCGGCCTGTTCCGTTTGCGGGCATCGTCATCGCGCCCGGATCGGCGATGATGGCCGGCCACGGCATATGACGGAGCCTGCATGAGCATCTTCGACCTGCGCATCGAAACCGAGCGGCTGATCCTGCGCCCGCCGCAGGCCCAGGACCTGGAACCCTACCTGGCCTTCTGTGCCGATGAAGAGGTGATGCGCAGCCTGGGCGGCGTGCAGTTGCCTTCGGTGGCCTGGCGCAGCTTCTGCAGCCTGGCCGGCGCCTGGCAGCTGTTCGGCTTCTCCATGTTCAGCGTCATCGAGAAGGCCAGCGGCGAATGGGTCGGCCGCATGGGCCCGTGGCAACCCCTGGGCTGGCCCGGTCCCGAGGTCGGCTGGAGCATCCGCCGCGCCAGCTGGGGGTGCGGCTACGCCCCCGAGGCCGCCGTCGCCGCCATTGACTGGGCGTTCGACACGCAGGGTTGGGACGAGGTCATCCACACCATTGCCGAGGACAACGAGAAGTCCAAGGCGGTGGCGCGCAAGCTGGGCAGCGGCCTGCTGCGCATGGGCCGGTTGCCGCCACCCTACGAAGGCGGGCCGCTGGAGATCTGGGGGCAGTCGCGCGCGCAGTGGCGGCAACGCACGCGTTGATGCTGCACCCGCGCTTGGCATCGGCCGGCGTGCTTGCCAGACTGCGGGCAGTCGGCCGTCGGCCGGGATGTCCTGGAGCAGGCAATGGTGGAAGAGCGCGTTCCGTTGACGGTGCACGGCATGTCGGTGTCGGGCAACTGCCACAAGGTGCGGATGCTGCTGGAGCAGCTCGGCAGCCGCTACCGCTGGGTGGAAGTGGACAGTGCGCATGAGCAGACCCATTCGCCCGAATTCCTCGCGCTCAACCCGAATGCGAAAGTGCCGCTGATCGTGCGCGACGATGGCCGCGTGCTGACCGAATCCAACGCGATCCTGTTCTGGTTGGCCGAAGGCACGCCCTACCTGCCCACCGATGGCTGGGAACGGGCGCAGGCGCTGAGCTGGATGTTCTTCGAGCAGTACAGCCACGAGCCCTGCGTGGCCGTGGCGCGCTTCATCCGTGGCTGGACCGATGCCGATTCGCCGCGCCGGGCTGAACTGCCACGGCTGCACGAGCGCGCGGCCACGGCGCTGGCGGTGATGGAGCAGCACCTGCGCCAGGCGCAGTGGTTCACCGGCAACGAGTACGGCATCGCCGATATCGCGCTGTTTGCCTATACCGATGTTGCCGCTGACGGTGGCATCGACCTGCAACCGTTCGCGGAAGTGCGCGCCTGGCTGCAGCGGGTGCGCGAGCAGCCACGTTTCGTGGCGATGCCGGCGGTGACCGCCGAGGTTCGCGCACGCCTGGACGGCCGCGCGTAGCGTCGAGCTTGCTCGACTGGCGTCCAGGGCAGTCGAGCAAGCTCGACTCTACGAAAGCAGGGCCGTGAAGCCCGGCACGGTAGCGCCGGGCCGCGCCCGGCGGAACGCAACAACGACACGGAGGGTGTTCGATGTTCGCTGTGGTTCCCGATCCGATTCCCGCGCGCATGCGCGCGCTCAACCGCGCCGAAGTGTGCGACGTCAATTTCCTCGAGGCGCTGCGTGGTTGGCGCGGGCTGCCACGGCCGAAGCCGGCCCCGGATGCGCCGATCCTGCCGGGCAGCACGCTCACCGCAGCGGCGTTCGCCGAGCTGTTCGATTCGCAGATGGCCAGCCGCCAGCTGGACCTGATGGCGCGCGTGCTGCGGTTGCAGAACAAGGTGTTCTACACCATCGGTTCGTCCGGCCACGAAGGCAATGCGCTGCTGGCGCGTGCCTGCCGGCATACCGATCCGGCCTTCCTGCACTATCGTTCCGGTGCGTTCATGGCCGAGCGCGCGCGCCAGGTGCCGGGCCTGGACCCGTTGCGCGATGCCGCACTGTCCTTTGCCGCCAGTGCCGACGACCCGGCCAGCGGTGGCCGCCACAAGGTGTGGGGCAGCCGCCCGCTGTGGGTGCTGCCGCAGACCTCGACCATCGCCTCGCACCTGCCCAAGGCGCTGGGCACCGCGCTGGCCATCGAGAGCGGCAAGCGCCTGGGCCAGCCGCTGCCGATCCCGGCCGACAGCATCGTGCTGTGTTCCTTCGGCGATGCCTCGGCCAACCACGCCACGGCGCAGACCGCCTTCAACACCGCGATGTGGTCGGCCTACCAGAAGCTGCCCGCACCGATCCTGTTCGTCTGCGAGGACAACGGCCTGGGCATTTCGGTGAAGACCCCGGAAGGCTGGATCGCCGAACGCTTCAGCCGCCAGCCGGGGCTGGACTACTACTACGCCGATGGCCTGGACCTGGCGGCCGGGCATGCGCAGGTGCAGGCGGCGGTCGAGCATTGCCGGCGTACCCGCCGGCCGACCTTCCTGCACCTGCGCACCACGCGGCTGATGGGCCATGCCGGCACCGATTTCGAAGTGGAATGGCGCGCGCTGGCTGACCTCTGCGCGGCCGAGGCACAGGACCCGCTGCTGCGGTCGGCACAGATCGCGCTGGAATCAGGCTGGATGGATGCTGCCGGCATCGAGGCCGCCTACGAAACGCTGCGTGCGCGCTGCCTGTCGGCCGCCTCCGACGCCGAAGGCCGGCCCAAGCTGCAGTCGCTGGATGAAGTGGTTGCGCCGCTGGCGCCCTACACGCCGGCGGCAGTGATGGCCGAAGCCGAGCGCGCGGTGCCGGCCGAAGCACGCGAGGCGCTGTACGGTGGGGCTGACGCGTTGCCGGAACGGCAGCCGCCGCGCCACCTGGCCGTGCAGATCAACCACGGCCTGCAGGAACTGCTGTGCAAGTACCCGCAGGCGTTGCTGTTCGGCGAGGACGTGGCGCAGAAGGGCGGCGTGTACACGGTCACCAAGGACCTGCTGCGCCGCTTCGGGCCGCGCCGGGTGTTCAACACCCTGCTGGACGAGACGATGATCCTGGGCATGGCCCAGGGCCTGGCCAACATGGGCCTGCTGCCGATACCGGAAATCCAGTACCTGGCCTACCTGCACAATGCCATCGACCAGCTGCGCGGCGAGGCCTGTTCGCTGCAGTTCTTCTCCAACGACCAGTTCCGCAACCCGATGCTGGTGCGGGTGGCCGGGCTGGGCTACCAGAAGGGCTTCGGTGGCCATTTCCACAACGACAACTCGATCACCGCGCTGCGCGACATCCCCGGCCTGGTGGTGGGTTGCCCGTCGCGCGGCGACGATGCCGTGATGATGCTGCGCACGCTGGCGGCGCTGGCCCGGGTGGATGGCCGGGTGGCGGTGTTCCTCGAGCCGATCGCGCTGTACATGAGCAAGGACCTGCACGCGCCCGGTGATGGCCAGTGGCTGTTCGACTACCCGGCGCCGGGGCAGGCGCTGGTGCTGGGCGAGGGCCGGGTCTACGCGCCTGATGCGGACGATCTGGTGGTCTTCACCTACGGCAACGGCGTGCCGATGGCGCTGCGCGCGGTGCCGGCCATCCAGGCGCAGACCGGTTGGCAGGTACGGGTGGTGGACCTGCGCTGGCTGGTGCCGCTGGATGCTGGTTTCATCGCCGCCCAGGCCGCCAGCGCGCGGCGGGTGCTGGTGCTGGACGAGGGCCGCCACAGCGGCGGGGTGGGCGAGGGGGTGGTCACCGCCCTGGTCGAGGCCGGGCATGGCCACCTGCCGCTGCGGCGGGTCTGCGGCGCTGATACCTACACGCCGCTGGCGGGGGCAGCAATGTTCGGCCTTCCAAGCGACAATGCGGTGATTGGCGCCGCCCTCGACCTGGCGCAGGAACCCTGATGCATGTGTGGATTGGCGGGAATGTTGTTGCCGGCGGCGCAGTCGCCGGCCGAGGTGCTGCAGGCGCAGGCGCTGGCCATGGGGCAGGCGCTGCACCACCGCGGGCCGGATGACGGCGGCACCTGGGTCGACGCCAGCGCCGGCATCGCCCTGGCGCACCGCCGCCTGAGCATCCTCGACCTGTCACCGCTGGGCCACCAGCCGATGGCCTCGGCCGACGGCCGTTACGTGATGGCCTACAACGGCGAGGTCTACAACTTCGCTGCGCTGCGTGGCGAGCTGGAACCACTGGGCCATGCCTTCCGCGGCCATTCCGATACCGAAGTGCTGCTGGCCGCGATCCTGCAGTGGGGCGTCGAGGAGACCCTGCAGCGCGCCAACGGCATGTTCGCCATCGCGCTCTGGGACCGCCACGAGCAGTGCCTGTGGCTGGCCCGCGACCGGGTGGGCAAGAAGCCGCTGTATTACGGCTGGGCCGGCGACACCCTGGTGTTCGGCTCGGAACTGAAGGCGCTGTGGCAGCACCCGGATTTCGACAACGACATCGACCGCGATGCACTGACCCTGCTGCTGCGGCTGGACTACATCCCGGCCCCGCACAGCATCCACCAGCGCTGCTACAAGCTGATGCCGGGCCGCGTGCTGCGGCTGGATGCGGCGATGGTGGCCGCCGGTGCGTCCGCGCATCGCCCCGAGCAGGCGCAGCGCCCGTACTGGGATGCCCGCGCGCGCATGCAGGCGGCACTGGCCGCGCCGTTCCAAGGCCGCATCGAGGACGCCGAGGAGCAGCTGGACGGCCTGCTGCGCGATGCCGTGGCGCTGCGCATGGTCGCCGACGTGCCGGTGGGCGTGTTCCTGTCCGGTGGCACCGATTCATCGCTGGTGGCCGCGCTGATGCAGGCACAGAGCACGCAGCCGGTGCACAGTTTCAGCATCGGCTTCAGCGGCTCGCACCATGACGAGGCGCCGCTGGCCAAGGAGCTGGCCGGCCATCTGGGCTGCGACCACACCGAGCTCTATGTGAGCGGCGCCGACGCGCTGGCGGTGGTGCCGCAGCTGCCGGCGATGTTCGACGAACCCTTTGCCGACGCCTCGCAGGTGCCGACCGCGCTGGTTGCGCGCCTGGCGCGGCAGGGCGTGACCGTGGCCCTGTCCGGGGACGGCGGCGACGAACTGTTCTTCGGCTATACCCGCTACGTGCGCGCGCTGCGCAACTGGCAGATGCTGGGCCGCGTACCGGCGCCGCTGCGGCGCTGGATGGGCGCGCGTGCGCACCAGCAGGGCGAGGCCTCGCGCACCGGCGGCCTGGCCGCGCTGCTGGCCGAGACCGGCGCGCGTGGCATCGGCGATGTCTACCGCAACCGCATCTCGCGCTGGCGCGACCCGGCGGCGGCGGTGATCGGCGCACGCGAGGCCGGCAGCTTCTACGACCTGGCCGACCCGCTGCACGGCGCCGGCACCCCGGCCGACGCGATGATGCTGGCCGATTTTGTCAGCTACCTGCCCGACGACCTGCTGTGCAAGGTCGACCGCACCTCGATGGCGGTCAGCCTGGAGGCGCGGGCACCGCTGCTGGACTGGCGCGTGGCTGAATTCGCCTGGTCGCTGCCGCTGAATTTCAAGCGCAGTGAGGACACCAGCAAGGTGCTGCTCAAGCGCGTGCTGGGCCGTTATGTGCCGCAGTCGATGGTGCACCGGCCCAAGCGCGGCTTCGGTGCACCGGTGAGTGAATGGTTGAAGGGCGACCTGCGGCCCTGGGCCGATGACCTGCTGCAGCCGGCCCGGCTGGAACGCGAAGGCGTGCTGTCGGCCGCCGCCGTGCAGCCGCTGTGGCAGCAGTTCCTGGATGGCCAGCGCAAGTGGCACACCCACCTGTGGAACGTGCTGATGTTCCAGGCCTGGCAGGACCATTGGCGGCAGGTGCGGGCGGGCGTGGCACGCGGCTGATCTTCACCGGGGCACACCGGGCCGGCCGCTAGGCTGGCCCTTTCCCCCGCCAGGAGTGTGTCGCCATGCCTGTTCCCACCATCGCCGTGTTCGTTGGCAGCCTGCGCAGGGAGTCCTGCAACCGCAGGCTGGCCCTGGCACTGGAAAAGCTGGCCGGTGATCGCGCGCGTTTCCAGTACGTGCGCATCGACGATCTGCCGCTGTACAACCAGGATTTCGACGGCAGCTACCCGGCGCAGGGCACCCGCCTGAAGGACGAGGTGCGCGGTGCTGACGCGGTGCTGTTCGTCACACCCGAATACAACCGCTCGGTGCCGGGCGTACTGAAGAACGCCATCGACATCGGCTCGCGGCCCTATGGTGACAGCGCCTTTGGTGGCAAGCCGGCGGCGGTGATCGGCGCCTCCATCGGCCAGATCGGCACGGCCGTGGCCCAGCAGCACCTGCGCAACAGCCTGGCCTTCCTGGACATGCACGTGCTCGGCCAGCCGGAGGCGTTCCTCCATTTCAAGGACGAGCTGATCGGGGCGGATGGCACGATCCACAATGAAGGCACGCAGAAGTTCCTGCAGGGCTATGTAGACCGCTTCCTGCAGCTGATCGCGGTGCATGCCAAGGGCGATTGACGCTGCCCTCGGGGTCAGCGCCCTCTGCTGCGCAGAGGGATCTGACCCCATGCGATAATGGGTCTCCATAGGCCGGACAGGCACGTCGCACAGCGGCGGATATCCCCCGTTCGTCCACGGCTTATCCACAGGCTTGTCCATGGCCGCCGGGGTCGGCGCATGCCTACACTCGTCTGGCCCACTTTCGCAGGAAACACCGCAGCATGTCCGCCCGTTCCGGCTTCCGTTCCAACCGCAAAGAGCGCGGCGATGGCTTCGACCGCGATCGCGACGAATCGCGCATCGACCAGTTGCGCGTGCCGCCGCACTCGGTGGAAGCCGAACAGGCGGTGCTGGGTGGCCTGATGCTGGCGCCGGAAGCCTACGACCGGGTCAACGACCAGCTGACCGAGACCGACTTCTACCGCCGCGACCACCAGATGATCTACCGGGCGATCCGCGAGCTGTCCGAGCGCGAGCGCCCGTTCGATGCGGTGACCCTGGGCGAGTGGTTCGAATCGCAGGGCAGGATGGAGCTGGTGGGCGACGGCGCCTACCTGATTGAACTGGCCAGCACCACGCCATCGGCGGCCAACATCGTCGCCTACGCCGAGATCGTGCGTGACAAGGCGGTGCTGCGGCAGCTGATCCAGGTCGGCACCGACATCGTCAACGATGGTTTCCAGCCGGAAGGCCGCGACAGCAGCGAGCTGCTGGCCTCGGCCGAGAAGAGCGTGTTCGCCATTGCCGAACAGGGCGCACGCGGGCGTACCGACTTCGTGGCCATGCCCGGCGCGCTGAAGGACGCCTTCGAAGAACTGCGCAACCGCTTCGAGAACGGCGGCAACATCACCGGCCTGCCGACCGGCTACACCGATTTCGATGCGATGACCGCCGGCCTGCAGCCGACCGACCTGATCATCCTGGCCGCGCGCCCGGCGATGGGCAAGACCACCTTCGCGCTGAACATTGCCGAGTACGCGGCGATCAAGTCGAAGAAGGGCGTGGCGGTGTTCTCGATGGAAATGTCCGCATCGCAGCTGGCGATGCGCCTGATTTCCTCCAACGGCCGCATCAACGCCTCGCGCCTGCGTACCGGCCAGCTGGAAGACGAGGACTGGAGCCGGGTCACCAGCGCGATCAAGATGCTGAAGGAAACCAAGATCTTCATCGACGATACGCCGGGCGTGTCGCCGGAGATCCTGCGTTCCAAGTGCCGCCGCCTGAAGCGCGAACACGACCTGGGCCTGATCGTGATCGACTACCTGCAGCTGATGAGCGTGCCGGGCAACAGCGAAAACCGCGCGACCGAAATCTCGGAAATCTCGCGCTCGCTGAAGGGCCTGGCCAAGGAACTGAACGTACCGGTGATCGCGCTTTCGCAGCTCAATCGATCGCTGGAAACGCGAACCGACAAGCGCCCGGTGATGGCCGACCTTCGCGAATCGGGCGCAATCGAGCAGGACGCGGACATGATCGTCTTCATCTACCGCGACGATTACTACAACAAGGAAAATTCGCCGGACAAGGGCCTGGCCGAGATCATCATCGGCAAGCACCGTGGTGGCCCCACCGGTTCGTGCAAGCTGAAGTTCTTCGGCGAATACACCCGCTTCGACAACCTGTCCCACGATTCGGTCGGTTCGTTCGAGTAACGGGTTCTTCCTGTGTATGCAGCGTGTAAATGACATGTAACGCGCTGCTTTTACGATTCCGCCGCTGCTGCTCTTCGACGCCGCCTTTCGGCGTCCAGCGTGCCCAAGGAATCCGCCTTCATGCCGCCCCATGCTCCGCTTCGCCGCAACCTGCTTGCCCTGCTGGTCTGTGCATCGCTGCCGTCGCTTGCTCTGGCTGAAACCGCTCCTGCCACTGAAGCACCGTCGGCGACGACCCTCGATTCGATCTCGGTGATCGGCCGCGGCGAGGCCCGCCAGGTGCAGCGTGTCACCGCGGAAGACATGAAGGTGCTGCCGCCGGGCGCCAACCCGCTGAAGCTGCTGGCCAGCAAGCCGGGCGTGCATTTCGAATCGGCCGACGCCACCGGTGCCTATGAGTGGTCCACCAGCATCAGCCTGCGCGGTTTCAACCAGAACCGCCTCGGCTATACGCTCGATGGCATCCCGCTGGGCAACATGTCCTACGGCAACAGCAATGGCCTGCACATCAGCCGTGCCGTGATCAGCGAGAACCTGGGCGGTGCGGAAGTGTCCACCGGCATCGGCGCACTGGGTACGCCGTCCACCAGCAACCTCGGGGGCGTGTTCCAGTTCTATTCGATCGATCCGTCCACCGAGTACGGCGTGGTGCTGGCGCAGGGCTTCGGCAGTGACAATGCGCGCCGCAGCTATGCACGCCTGGAGACGGGCGAGCACCAGGGCTTCGCCGCCTATCTGTCCGGCGCGTATTCCGAGGGCGACAAGTGGAAGGGCAATGGATCGCAGGAGTCGAAGCAGTTCAACGGCAAGGCCACCTACCACTTCGGCGAGGACAGCAGGATCACCGCGCTGTTCAATGGATCGCGCCGGGTCGAGGCCGATTACCAGGATCTGTCGCTGGAGATGATCGATCGCCTCGGCTGGAACTGGGACAACTATGCACCGGACTGGGATCGCGCGGTCGCTGCTGCGAACGGCCAGTACAGTGGCGGCGTCAACAGCCCATGGGACGCGTATTACTCCGGCCATGGCCTGCGCAATGACGACCTGTCCAGCATCGCCGGCGATTTCGGCCTGAACGATTCGATGCGGCTGAAGGTCAACGTCTACAACCACAGCAATCGCGGCCAGGGCCATTGGTTCAGCCCCTCCAATCCGTCCAACCCGGGTACCAGCCGGGAGATTCCGATTTCGATCCGCACCACCGAATACGCGATCGACCGTACCGGCGTGACCTCTGCGTTCACCTGGAATGTCGGCGGCCACGAACTGGAAGCCGGCCTCTGGTACGAGGACAACGGCCACAGCGTGCAGCGCAATTTCTACTACATCGACGGTCCCATCACCGACGATTTCTTCCTGCGCAATCCGGACCAGCGCGTGTGGAACCAGCACTACACCACCATCACCCGCCAGTTCTATGTGCAGGACCGTTTCCGCCTGTTTGATGATCGCCTGACCATCGACATCGGTGCCAAGTCGCCGCACACCCGAACCAGCGTGCGCACGCCGCTGGGCAACTACGCGAACAACAGCAGCCTGACCGCGAAGAAGGGCCTGCTGCCGCAGGCCGGCTTCAACTTCAAACTCAACGAAGGCAACGAGGTCTTCGGTTCGTTCGCAAAGAATGTCGCTGCCTATGCACTGGGCGTCGGCAGCCCGTTCAACGTGCCGCAGGCCGACTTCGATGCCAGCGCAGGCAACCTGAAGCCGGAACAGTCGCGCACGATCGAGCTGGGCTGGCGCGGCTACGGCCGCGGCTATGAAGCCTCGGTCGCGGTATATGACGTGAAGTTCGACAACCGCCTGCTGGCCATCGCCCAGTGCGTGGGCATCCTTGGCTGCCCGGCACTGTTCTCCAACGTCGGCTCGGTCACCAGCCGCGGTGCCGAAGCCATGCTGCAGTTGAAGCCGATGCAGGACCTGGCCTGGTCCAATGCGCTGTCCTGGAATGACAGCACCTATGACAACGATTACGTGAACAACGAAGTGGTGCCGACCCGCGGCCGCAAGACCGTGGACACGCCCGAATGGATGTTCGCCAGCACGCTCGCCTGGACCCCGGGTCCGTGGGACATGCGCCTGTCGGCCAACCATGTCGGCAAGCGTTACGTGACCTACACCAATGATCTTTCGGTGCCCAGCTACTGGCTGGTCAACGCGTCGGTGGCCTACGACTTCGGTGCGATGGGCCCGGCGCAGAACCTGACGGTTGCACTGAACCTGACCAACCTGACCGACAAGCGCTACCTGTCGTCCATCAACACCAATGGCACCTACGCCACTGACCCGACCCGCAGCCTGGCGACCATGCAGGTCGGCGCGCCGCGGCAGGTGATGGCCACTGCCACCGTCCGCTTCTGATGCGCGCACCTGTCGATCCGGAAACCCGTCGCCGCTTGCTGCGCATGGCGTGGCAGGGCACGGGGGCGGCGATCGCACTGGCGGCGATGCCGGGGCTGGCCACGGCCGGCCCGCGGCCGCGGCTCGGGCGCGATCCGTTCACGCTGGGCGTCGCTGCTGGCGATCCGGATCCGCAGGGCGCGGTGCTGTGGACGCGGCTGGCGCCGGACCCGCTCAATGGCGGCGGCATGCCCGCGCGGGCGGTACCGGTCCGCTGGTACGTGGCAGAAGACCCTGGCATGCGCCGGCTGGTGCAGCGGGGTGTTGCTGCTGCCGTACCGGAACTGGCGCATTCGGTGCACGTGGAGGTCAATGGCCTGCGCCCGGGCCGTGACTACTACTACCGGTTCGCCTGCGACGGGGATGAAGAAAGCGCGGTCGGCCATTTCCGCACCGCGCCGTTGCCCGATACGCAGCTGCAGCAGCTGCGGTTGGCCCTGTGCACCTGCCAGGCCTGGAACAGCGGCTACTATCCGGTACTGCGCGATATCGCGCGGAGCGATGTCGACCTGGTGCTGCACGCCGGCGACTACCTGTACGAGTACAGCCCGCTGCAGAATGCACGCGGCAGCACGCTGGATGCAGCGCGCTTCAGTGGCGAGACCGTCAGCCTGGAGCGTTACCGCGACCAGTACGCGCTGTACAAGCTCGATCCGGACCTGCAGGCAGCGCATGCCGCGCATGCTTTCGCGGTGATCTGGGATGACCACGAGGTGCAGAACGACTACTCCGGCATCCATCCGGAGAAGCCCGGCGTATCGACGGAAGATTTCATCGTGCGTCGGGCGGCGGCCTACCGCGCGTTCTACGAACACCTGCCCATGCGCAGCACGCCGGCAGGCAATGGTGGCCTGCGCGTGCACCGGCGGCTGCGCTACGGTGATCTTGCACAGCTCAGCCTGCTCGATTGCCGCCAGTTCCGTCCCGCCAATCCCTGCGGGGTGGGCGAATCGGCGCGCTGCGAAGCAGCGATGGACCCGCGCATGAGCATGCTCGGTGTGGGCCAGGAAGCCTGGTTCGCCCAGTCAATGATGGCCGCACAGGGCCTGCGCTGGAACGTGGTGGTGCAGCAGTTGCTGATGGCCCAGCTGCGGCTGGATGCAGGCACCCCGCGCGAGCGCTTCTGGAACGACGCCTGGGACGGCTATCCGCTTGCGCGCAACCGCCTGCTGCAGGCGCTGCAGACAGGCGGGCAGGGCAACGCGATCGTGCTCGGCGGCGACTGGCACTCCACCTTCGTCAACGACCTGAAGCTGGATTTCGATGCGGCCGACTCGCCGGTGGTGGCCACCGAATTCATCGCCCCGGCGATCAGCAGTGGCGGCGACGATACCCCGTATGGCCCTTACTACGGCCCGTCGATTCCGCAGAACCCGCATATCCGCTATTTCGACGGCGACCGCCGCGGCTGGTGGAAGCTGCAGCTGAACCGGCAGACCGTGGATGCCGAACTGCGCTTTGCCGACAGCGTGCTGCGTGCCGATGCCGAGGTGCGGACCGCAGCGCGCTTCCAGGTCGTCCACGGCCGACCGGGGGCCGTGCCGGTATAAGCCCCGGACGGCGCTCAAGTTCCCCCGTGACCTGCCGTTACCGCACCGGTAACAGGGGGAAACATCACCGTCCATGACCCATTGCTGCTCGTGCAGCGATGGATCAGCGCGTGCGCCCCCTTCATTCAAGGGGAACGGATCGATGTCGGCGGTAGCAGGGAAGAGTGGGGTGGGGCGCGGCGTCGCCTGGATGTGCGTGGTGCTGTTGCAGCTGCTGGCAGGTACGGGCGCTGCGCAGGCGGCGTCGGCCGTGTGCGAGGCAATCAACCTGATCGGAACCACGACCAGCGAGATCCGGTCATTCGCACAGGGTGCCTTCCTGCCAGGGGAGTCGCTGACGGTCCGTTTCACAGACAGCGGCGAGAACATCGGCAAACCGCCGAACTCGGCCGACGCCATCATTTTCCGCAGTTTGAGTTTCGGCCCGGGAGGCTACGACTACCGCAGCAACACCGGGTCTGCAGGAGCGCACAGCGGAACGGTCGACAGCAGCTTCCTGGTGGCCAACGGCCTGTTCATGAGCATCAAGACCGGAAGGTACATCAGCCCGGTCGAGATCCGCTGCATTTCCGCTGCCGCACAACCGCTGGAGCTGGCGCCGCCGGTGACGCAGCAGTTCACCGTCGGCAGCGCAGTGGATTTCAACCTGGCCGCCAGCGGCGGCACCCTGCCTTACAGCTTCGGCATCAACATTGGCACCTTGCCCGCCGGGCTGGTGCTTGAGCCGACGGGGCGCCTGCATGGCACGCCGCAGGTCGCGGGCACGTTCAGCTTCAGCGTGGAGGTCACCGATGCCGCGGCCGCCAGCGCGCAACAGCCGCTGTCGGGCAACATCGCGGCCATCGCGCCCGATGCCCCCGGCCAGGTCGTGGCCGTCGCCGGCGATGGCCAGGCCGTGGTCAGCTTCACCGCACCGGCGCAGACCGGCGGCGCGCCCATTGTCCAGTACGCAGTGATGGCGTCCACGGGCGAGTGGGTGCTCGGCACGCAGTCGCCGATCACGGTGACCGGCCTTGCCAACGGCATGCCCGTGCAGTTCCAGGTGATCGCCAACAACGGCAGCCAGGCCAGCCAGCCGTCGCAGCCAAGCGCCGCGGTCACGCCGATGACCGGGCAGACGATCCAGTTCAATGCACCCGGTGACCAGCCCTTGAGTTCGCTGCTGGCACTGCAGGCCACCGCGAGCAGCGGCCTGGCCGTCGAGTACGAGAGCCTGAATCCGCTGGTCTGCGTGCTGGAAAGTGCAGGCAACCTGCGCCTGTCCGCGCTCGGTACGTGCACGGTGCGCGCACTGCAGCCCGGCAACGCCGGCACGCGCGCGGCGCAGCCGGTGGAGCGCAGCTTCAACGTGGTGGCTGCCCGCGCGTCGGCGCCGACCCTGCGTCGCGTCGAACGGATCGGCGCAAGCAGCGTGGACGTGTACTTCGATGTACCCGCCAGCGACGGTGGCAGTGCCATCCTCTCTTACGAGGTGGCAGCGCGCCCGGGTGCTGCTGTGGTCAGCGGTGGCTCCAGCCCGGTACGCATGAGCCGCCTGCACGCAGGCACGACCTATACCTTCGCCGTGCGTGCGCGCACCGCGACAGGGCCCGGCACCTTCTCCGCCGAGTCCGATCCTGTGACGATGCCGACCGTGCCGCGCGTGACCGGCCTGCAGGTACCGGCCGACGGCCGCTACCTCGCCGGTGCCAGCCTCGATTTCCTGCTGGTCCTGGACCAGCCGGCAATCGTGCAGGGCATGCCCGAACTGCTGCTGTCGATCGGCGGGCAGCGCGTAGCCGCGACCTATCGCGCTGGCTCGGGCAGCAACCTGCTGGCTTTCAGCTACGCCGTGTTGCCGGGCCAGTTGGACGAGGACGGCATCGGCATCGACGGCCTGCAGCTGGCCGGTGGCAGCATCCGCAATGCCGATGGCATCGACGCTGTGCTGGCGCTGGCAGGCGTGGGCGCTACCGGCGGCGTCCTGGTGGGCGCGCAGCCGGCTGCCGCGCCGTCCATCACCGGCGTGGTTGCAGGCGATGGCGTGGTGACGCTGCAGTTCGCAGCGCCCGCGCAGGATGGCGGCAGTCCGGTGCTGGATTACGTGGTGACCGCGCAGCCCGGTGGCCTGCAGCTGCAGGCGGCCGCTTCTCCGGCAGTGTTCACTGGCCTGCGCAATGGCACTGCGTATCGCTTCACGGTGACCGCGCGTACCGCAGCCGGGCTGGGCGCGGCGTCCCTGGCATCGGACGACGTGGTGCCGATGGCGCAGCAGCAGATCCAGTTCGCACCCCTGGATGCCCAGGCTTTCGGCAGTACGCCACAGGTGCTGGCCAGTGCCAGCAGTGGCCTGGCGGTGTCGCTGTCCAGCAGCACACCCCGGGTCTGCAGCGTCGCTGCCGATGGCCGGGTGACCCTGCTTGCGGCCGGTACCTGCAGCATCGACGCCGATCAGCCGGGTGACGCCGCGACCCATGCCGCTACCCGCGTCAGCCGTTCGTTCGCGGTGCTGGCGGTGGTGCCGGGCGCGCCGCGCATCACTGCGGTCGTACTCGCTGCGGGCAGTGTGGACGTCAGCTTCCAGGCGCCGACGTTCGAAGGCGGCAGTGCGGTCGACAGCTATCTGCTGCAGGCGCTGCCAGGTGGACAGAGCGTGCGTGGCAACGGCAGTCCGCTGCGTATCGACGGGCTGTCCACCGGCATCGCCCATCGCTTCGTGGTGACCGCCTTCAATGCGGCGGGAGCCGGTGCGGCATCGTTGCCGTCCGATCCGCTCACCGTGCAGGGCGCACCGGCGGTGACCGGTGTGCAGGTGCCGTCCGTCGGCCGCTACCTCGCCGGACAGGTGCTGTCCTTTGCGGTGCAGTTCGACCAGGGCCTGCAGGTGGGCGCTGCGCCGCAGCTGCTGCTGCGCATCGGCACCCAGCGTCGGCTGGCCACGCTCTCGGCGGTGGAGACGGAGGTGCAGGGCAGTGTGCTGCGCTTCCAGTACACGCTGCAGGCCGATGACCGTGACGAGGATGGCATCGAGGTGGAATCGCTGCAGGCTGCTGCCGGCAGCCTGCGCAATGCACAGGGCACCGAGGCACGCACTGCGCTGGCCAACGTCGGGGCGACCGCCGGCGTACGCGTCGGCGCCGACCTGCCGTCGGCCGCCGCCAATGTGCGCGGCGTGGCCGGTGATGGGCAGGTGCAGGTGCATTTCGATGCAGCGTCGGCCGGCAGTGGCGCCATCGTCGATTACACCGTGACCGCGCAGCCCGGTGGCATCAGCGCAACCGGTACGACCTCGCCGATCACCGTGCGTGGCCTGGCCAACGGCAGTGCCTATCGTTTCGTGGTGGTCGCACGCAGCGAATACGGCAGCGGCGTGGCGTCGGCCGCCTCGGCAGCGGTGGTGCCGTTGCCGGACCTGGCCGTGGCCGATTCCAGCATCGTCGTGCCTTACGGTGCCGCAGCCGTCGTGCTGCCGCTGTCGGTGGGCGGTGTGGCCGAGCAGGTGCAGCTGACCGTGGGCCCGCAGCATGGGCAGGTTGACGTGCAGGGCACGACGCTGCGCTACACACCGGCCGCAGGCTATGCCGGCAACGACAGCATCAGTTACACCGTCAGAGATGCCTTCCGCACGTCGGCACCGGCCACGATCACGATCACCGTGGGTACGCCGACCGTGGTGCTGCAGTCGGCTGCGTTGCCGTTGGGCGAGGCTGGCACGGCGCTCGACGCGCAGCTGTCGAGCAGCGGCGGCGCGGCGCCTTACACCTACGCCATTGTTGGCGGCAGTCTGCCGACAGGCCTCCGCCTGGATCGCAGCGGACACCTGGCAGGTACGCCGGTGGCCGCGGGTCGTTTCGATATCGAGGTCGAGGTGACCGACAGCAGTTCCGGCAGCGGTCCGTTCCGTGCGCGCCGCGCATTCGTGCTGAACGTGGCGGCTCCGCAGATCGGGGAAGTCGAAGCCCCGCTGCCAGCGGCAACCCAGGCTGGCCCGGTCAGCCTGCGCCTGCAGGCCCGTGGCGGTACCGCGCCCTATGCGTTCCGCCTGATGTCGGGTGTGCTGCCGCCGGGCGTGCTGCTGTCCAGCGACGGCCAGGTGCAGGGCGTGGCCACCGTGGCCGGCGTGTTCGATTTCGACGTGGAAGTCAGCGACACCTACGGCTTCACCGGCGTGGCGCGCTACCAGCTGAAGATCGCGCAGGCCGCGCAGGCGATCACCGGCTTCAGCGTGGACCCGGCAACGCCGGTCTACAGCGAGGGCGGCAGCTTCGAGGTCTCCGCGCTGGGTGGTGCGTCGGGTCAGCCGCTGCGTTTCGGCAGCAGCAGTCCTGCGGTCTGCAGTGTCAGCGGCACCCGCGTCGCCATGCTGGCGGCAGGGCGCTGCGTGCTGACCGTGGACCAGGACGGCGATGCCAACCATGAAGCGGCCGCGCAGCAACAACACGTGGTCGATATCGCGCTGGCCGTGCCGGTGCTGGCGTGGAGTGCGGACCTGCAGCGCCTGCTGGAACAGGGCAGTTTCGAACTGCCGCTGCCGACCAGCGCCAGCCCGGGTGCCTTCAGCTTCCATAGCAGCGACACCGCAGTGGCCAGTGTCGAGGGCCGCACTGTGCACGTGCACGGCGAAGGTCGTGCGGTGATCACCGCCGAACAGGCCGCTGCGGGCAGCTATGCCGCGGCCAGTGCCGAGCTGGTGCTGGTGGTGAACATGCGCCCGGACCCGACCCGTGACCCGGGCGTGACCGGGCTGCTGCAGGCGCAGGTGGATGCGAGCGTGCGGTTCGCCAACGCGCAGCAGGCCAACATCCGCGAGCGCCTGCGGCAGGTACGTGCGGGCGGCAATGCCGACAGCAACACGCTGTCGGTGTCGACCGGCGCACGCGGCCCGGAGGCGGCGTCGCTGCCGCTGGGCCAGGCCATGGAGAGCGAGCGTCCGCTGCTGCCCGCCGGCTGGGGTATCTGGGCGTCCGGCACGGCCACCTACGGCCGGGGTGGCGCGACCGGGGCAGGGCGGTATGACCTGCGCAGCGACGGCCTGACCGTGGGCGTGGATCGTCGCCTCGGTGACAGCGCACTGTGGGGCGTGGCCGGCAGCATCGGCCGCAACGACAGCGAGCAGGATGATGCCCGCACGCGCCTGCAGGCCGACCAGCGGTCGCTGGCGTTGTATGGCTTGTGGCGCGGCAACGCGCACGTGTTCGTCGATGCGGTACTGGCCACCGGCAACCTGCGCTTCGACCTGCAGCGCTGGAGCCGCGATGCCGGCGCGATGGCGGTGGCCCGTCGCGAGGGTTCGCAGTGGTTCGGTTCGCTGGCGCTGGGCTATGAGCAGGTGCTGTCGGGCATGCGCATGAGTGGCTACGCACGGCTGGACGGCAGCCGCAGCACGCTGGATGCCTACCGCGAGCACGGCCTGGGCGAACTGGATCTGGCCTACGGCCGCCACGTCGTCGACAGCCGCGCGCTGGCGTTCGGCCTGGAAGGCAGCGCGGTCGAATCGGCCGAGGCGCGCATGCGCCCGTTCTGGAGCATCGAGTACCGGCAGGCGCTGCAGGACCGGGGCGAAGCAACGTTGAACTACGCCGAGTGGGCGCGTCCGCAGGACTACCGCCTGGCGATGCGCAGCTACAACGATGATCTGCTGTCGCTGTCTGCCGGCGTCGACATGTCCATCGCGCGCGGCTGGATCCTGTCGCTGCTGCTGGGCCACGAACAGGCCCGGGGCAGTGATCGTTCCAGCAGCGTCGGCCTGCGCCTGAGCAACGGCAGCCGCTGAGGCCGCCAGCGCGATAATGCCAGCGGCGGCACCGGGCCATGCCCGGCGACCGCCGCTGCACCGGGTTTCATCGCCCCCAGCCCGGTTTCGTCGCAATCCGTTTGCGGCGGCCGCGGGCGCGCGGCACGGTGGTCACAGGCGGCAGGGTGCCGCTCAAGGAGACCGTCATGAAGACCTTGTTCGCGCTGGGCGTGTGGTGCCTGCTGTTCGTGCTGTGTTGGCCGTTGGCGCTGCTGGCGCTGATTGCCTGGCCGTTCGTCTGGCTGCTGAGCCTGCCGTTCCGCCTGGTCGGCATGACCTTCTCGGCGTTGTTCGCTTTCCTGCGTGCGCTGTTCATGCTGCCGGCCCGCGTGCTGGGCGGCCGTGCGGTGGCGGCATGAAGGTGCTGCTGCTGGTTGCCCTGGCAGCGCTGGCCGGCCCGGCACTGGCGCAGTCGCCGGCACCGTCCTCGGCGTGGTTGGAGCGCCAGCAGACGGCCGCTGCCGATGAGGCGGATGCGGCCGGGTCGAGGTCTGCGAAAGCGCCCGAGGCCAAGGAGCGCTGTCGGGTCGTGAAGCAATGGAAGGTGGGGGACACCGTGGTCAAGCACCGCGTGTGTGATGACCCGCCAAAGCCCGCGGCGCCCGCCCGGCAAGGGTAGAGCCGAGCCTGCGCTCGGCTGCTTTTTGCACCGGCCAGCCGAGCATGGGCTCGGCGCTACAATGGGGCTGCCGTCTTCTGTAGAGCCGAGCCTGCGCTCGGCTGCTTTTTGCATCGGCCAGCCGAGCATGGGCTCGGCACTACAATGGGGCTGCCGTCTTCTGTAGAGCTTTTTGCACCGGCCAGCCGAGCATGGGCTCGGCGCTGCATCAGGCCGCCTCGGCGCGCAGTGCCGCCTGCACCGCCGGGCGCGCATTGATCCGGCGGACGTAGGCCTCCAGCGCCGGCCACGCTGCAAGATCGATCGCAAAGAAGCGGCACCAGCCGAGCACGGTGAACAGATAGGCGTCGACCACGCTGAAGGCGGCGCCCATCAGGTAGTCCTGTGCCGCCAGCGTCTCCTGCAGCAGGTCGAAGCGCTTGAACAGTTTTTGCCGGAAGAAGGCCTTGGCCTGGTCCGGCAGCGCCGCATTGAACAGCGGCGCCGAGCCGGCGTGGATCTCGCTGGTCACGAAGTTCAGCCATTCCTGCAGGCGCACGCGCTGCCAGCTTGCAGGCGGCGGCGCCAGGCCGCTGTCCGGCCGCAGATCGGCCAGGTACTGGACGATGGCCGGGCCTTCGCCCAGCACCTGCCCGTCATCCAGTTCAAGTGCTGCGACATAACCCGTGCGGCTGATGGTGCGGAAATCGCGGCCATCGCTGGTGCGCTTGGTCGCGTTGTCGACCTTCACCAGTTCGAAGGGAAGGCCGAGTTCGCGCAGCACGATATGGGGCGAGAGCGAGCAGGTCCAGGGTGCGTAGTACAGCTTCAAGGGGAGCCTCCGGTGGCAGGGAAATGGCAGGGGCCTGCCGATCCAGGGCAGTCTGCCCAGCGCGAGCGCGGTGGTAAAATTAATGTTCGACTTCATTGCCATAAGTTGAGCTACTGCATCACATGATGAATCTCGCGCATTGGCGGTTGCTGGTGGCCGTGGCCGACGAGGGCACGATCTCGCGCGCGGCTGACCGCGTCGGCATCACCCAGTCCGGCGCCAGCCAGGCCATCGGCCAGCTGGAGGCCGCACTCGGCTTTCCGGTGTTCGTCCGCGAGCGCCGCCAGGTGGATGTCACGGCGCTGGGCCAGCAGGTGATCGATCACGCGCGGCGCATGCTGGACGGCCTGCAGGCCATCCGCGCGCTGGCTGACGACAGCCAGGGGCTGAGCGGTGCGCGCATCCGCCTGGCAACGTTCCCCTCGATCGTTTCGACCGTGCTGCCGGCACTGCTGCGCGACTTCCAGCGCCGCCACCCGGGCATCGAAGTGGTGGTGGTGGAGGGCACCGACGAGGAGGTCGAACAGTGGCTGGCTTCGGGTGCGGTCGAGGTGGGCGTGGTGCTGAATCCTGCACCCGCGCGATTGCCGTTGGCCCTGGGGAGCGATGCGTGGATGGCGGTGCTCGCGCAGGCGCATCCGCTGGGGCGTCGCGCCACCGAGCGCGGAATCGCGCTGGAAGAACTGGCTACCGAGCCCTTCATCCTCGCCACAGGCGGGTGCACGGTGAATGGCCAGCGGCTGATGGAGGACGCAGGCCTGCAACTGACCGACGTGCGGATAACGGTGCGCGACTGGGCCAGCGCCTGCGTGCTGGTGCGCGAGGGACTGGGCGTTTCGCTGGTGCCCGAATCGACGCTGCCGTTGGATCGTCAGGGGCTGCGGGTGCTGCCCGTCACCCCGGGCATCCGCCGCGTGTTCGGCCTGGTCTGCTCCCCGGCGGCGCCCGCATCGCGGGCAACGCAGGTCTTCATGCAGGTACTGGGCGCGACGGCTGCCGCCAGTGAGTCCGGGTCAGCGTGAGCCCGTTGCCGGCGGTGCAGGCACGACCTGCTGCTGGCCATCGCTGTACATCATCATGATCTTCTCGCCGCGGTAGGGCAGCACGACCACCGGCCGCCACGGATCGCCCTTGGGCGAGGTGGCCTTGGCCGTGACAGTACAGCCGCTGTCCTTGACGCCGCAGCGGCGGATGGCGATCTGCAGGGTGCCGTCGGCGGAGCGGTAATCGACGCCAGGTGAGTGGAACAGGGTTTCGCCCGGCATGCTGTAGCGGATCCGGATCTGGTTGGCGCCGAGCACGCTCACCTCGACTGGCTGCACCGAGGCCCTGCGGTAGTCGCCTTCGAGTGGTTCGGCTGCGCAGGCCAGCAGCGGAACCAGGGTTGCCATCAACATCACCGCAGCGGTGCGCGACGTGCGGGCGAGGGGAGTCGAGCGCATGGACTTTCCTTCCTTGGTCAGATGCCCCGATCATTGAACCGCAGCATTGCAGGGTCAAGACACGCGGCGCTGTTGCAGGCAACAAAAAACCCCGCCGAAGCGGGGTTTTTCGTTTGCAGGGAAGTGCCGACCAACGGTCGGCACCTACCGTGATGCAGATCAGTTCGCCTTGTGGATGGCGCGCTTGCTGACCGCCATCGCCGCGTCGTGGATCACTTCCGACAGCGACGGGTGGGCGTGGCAGATGCGGGCCAGGTCATCGGCCGAACCGCTGAACTCCATGGTCAGCACGCCTTCGTGCACCAGCTCGGAGACGTTGGCGCCGACCAGGTGCATGCCGAGGATGCGATCGGTTTCGGCATGGGCCAGGATCTTCACGAAGCCTGCCGGCTCGATCATCGCCACGGCGCGACCGTTGGCGGCGAACGGGAAGCTGCCGGCCTTGTACGGAATGCCTTCGGCCTTCAGCTGTGCTTCGGTCTTGCCGACCCAGGCCAGTTCCGGCTCGGTGTAGATGACCCACGGGATGGTGTCGAAGTTGACGTGGCCCGGCAGGCCGGCGATCAGTTCGGCAACCGCGATGCCTTCCTCGAAGCCCTTGTGCGCCAGCATCGGGCCGCGCACGCAGTCACCCACTGCCCAGACGCCGTTGACGCCGGTGTGGCAGTGCGCGTCGACTTCGATCTGGCCACGCTCGTTGACCTTCACGCCGGTGCCTTCGGCCAGCAGGCCCTTGGTGGCGGCGCGACGGCCGACGGCCACCAGCAGCTTGTCCACGGTCAGGGTCTTCTCGCCTTCGCTGTCGGTGTAGGTGACAACGACTTCCTTCTTCTTGCCCTTGCCGGTGATCTCGGTCTTGGAGACCTTGGCACCGAGGCGGATGTCCAGGCCCTGCTTCTTGAATTCCTTGGCAGCGGTCTTGGCCACTTCGGCGTCGGCCACGGCCAGGAACTCCGGCAGTGCTTCCAGGATGGTGACTTCAGCGCCCAGGCGCTTCCACACGCTGCCCAGTTCCAGGCCGATGACGCCGGCGCCGATCACGGCCAGGCGGTTCGGCACTTCGGTGAAGTCCAGGCCGCCGACGTTGTCGACGATGGTGTCGCCGTCGAACTTGGCGAACGGCAGTTCGATCGAATCCGAACCGGCGGCGATGATTACGTTGGTGCCCTTCAGCTCGACTTCCGAACCGTCGTGCTGCTTCACCTTGACCACGTTGCCCGGCTGCAGTTCACCGAAACCGTAGTAGGTGGCGACCTTGTTGGCCTTGAACAGCATGGCGATGCCGCCAGTGAACTGCTTGACGATCTTGTCCTTGCGGCCAACCATCGCTTCGACGTCGATCTTGGCATCCTTGAAGCTGATGCCGTGGTCGCCAAAGATGTGGCCCATGTTCCAGAACTGGCGCGAGGAATCCAGCAGCGCCTTGGACGGGATGCAGCCCACGCGCAGGCAAGTGCCGCCCAGTGCCGGCTTGCCGTCCTTGCCCAGCGCTGCGTCGATGCAGGCGGTCTTCAGGCCCAGCTGTGCCGCGCGGATGGCAGCGTGGTAACCGGCCGGGCCTGCACCGATGACGACGACGTCGAATTGTTCAGCCATTGAATTATTCCTTGATGCATTACCAGAACCCCTCCGCGCGGGCGCGGAGGGGCGGGAGGTCTCTTACAGGCCGAACAGCATGCGGCCCGGGTTTTCCAGCTGGTTCTTGATGTCCACCAGGAACTGCACCGAGTCCTTGCCATCGATGATGCGATGGTCGTAGGACAGGGCCAGGTACATCATCGGCGCGATCACGACCTGGCCGTTCTGGGCGATCGGACGCTCCTTGATGGCGTGCATGCCCAGGATGGCGCTCTGCGGCGGGTTGATGATCGGGGTCGACAGCAGCGAACCGAAGGTGCCGCCGTTGGTCACGGTGAAGGTGCCGCCCTGCAGTTCGTCCAGGCCCAGCTTGCCGTCACGCGCCTTCTTGGCGTAGTCGGCGATGGTCTTTTCGATGTCGGCGAACGACATGCGCTCGACGTTGCGCAGGACCGGGGTGACCAGGCCCTTCTCGGTGGACACGGCGATCGAGATGTCCGAATAGCCGTGGTAGATGATGTCGTCGCCGTCGATCGAGGCGTTGACCAGCGGGAAGCGCTGCAGGGCGTTGGCAGCGGCCTTCACGAAGAAGCTCATGAAGCCCAGCTTGATGCCGTGTGCCTTGACGAACTCGTCCTGCAGGTCCTTGCGCGCGGCCGACACCTTGGACAGGTCGACTTCGTTGAAGGTGGTCAGCATGGCGGTGGAGTTCTTCGACTCCATCAGGCGCTCGGCGATGCGCTTGCGGATGCGGGTCATCGGCACGCGTTCTTCCGGACGTGCGCCACCGGCCTTGCCGGCGCCGCCGTTGCGGGCGAAGTTGACGATGTCTTCCTTGGTCACGGCGCCGCGACGGCCGGTACCGTCGACGTCAGCCGGGTTCACGCCTTCGGTGATGGCGGTGAAGCGGGCACCCGGCGGCAGGGTGTCGGCAGCCGACTTGGCAGCCGGGGCCGGAGCGGCGGCAGCGGCCGGAGCAGCGGCGGCCGGGGCAGCGGCTGCAGCCGGAGCGGATTCAGCGGCCGGAGCCGGGGCAGCAGCCACGGCGCCTTCTTCGATGATCGCCACGACCTGGCTGGAGGTCACGGTGTCGCCTTCCTTGAACTTGATCTCCTTGATCACGCCATCGACCGGCGACGGCACTTCCAGGACGACCTTGTCGGTTTCCAGGTCAAGCAGGTTTTCGTCGCGCTTGACGGCGTCGCCCACCTTCTTGTGCCAGGTGGCGATGGTGCCGTCGGCGACGGATTCGGGCAGTACCGGGGCTTTGACTTCGGTGGCCATTGCGGGAGCTTCCTGGTTTGTCTTCTAAATAGGGGGAGGGTTATTCAGCGAACGTGTCGTTGAACGGGTTGACCAGTGCATCGGCGACCAGCTGCTGCTGTTCGCGGACGTGGTCAGCCATGTGACCGGCAGCCGGCGAAGCCGAACGTGCGCGACCGGCGTAGTGCAGGTTCTGGCCTTCGGCCAGGCAGAACTGCAGGTGGTGGCGGATCTGGTACCACGCACCCTGGTTCTGCGGTTCTTCCTGCGTCCACACCACGTCGGTGGCCTTGCCGTACTTCTTCAGTTCGGCGGCCAGCAGCGCACGCGGGAACGGGTACAGCTGTTCCACGCGGATGATCGCCACGTCGTCCTGGCCACGCTTGGTCTGGTCTTCCAGCAGGTCGTAGTAGACCTTGCCCGAGCACAGCACCACGCGCTTGACCTTCTTGGCATCGGCATTGGCATCGCCGATCAGGTGCTGGAACTCGCCGTTGGCCAGCTCGTCCAGGGTCGACACGGCCAGCTTGTGGCGCAGCAGCGACTTGGGCGACATCACCACCAGCGGCTTGCGGGTGGTCAGGTGCAGCTGGCGGCGCAGCATGTGGAAGGCCTGTGCCGGGGTGGACGGAACCACGACCAGCATGTTCTCCAGCGCGCACAGCTGCAGGAAGCGCTCCAGGCGCGCCGAGCTGTGTTCCGGGCCTTGGCCTTCATAACCGTGCGGCAGCAGCAGCGTCAGACCGGAAATACGGCCCCACTTGGCTTCGCCGGCGGCGATGAACTGGTCGATCACCACCTGGGCGCCGTTGGCGAAGTCGCCGAACTGGCCTTCCCAGATGCACAGGGTGTTGGGATCGGTGGTCGAGAAACCGTACTCGTAGGCCATCACCGCTTCTTCGCTCAGCAGCGAATCGATGATGGTGGCCTTCTCCGGCGAATCCACCAGCTGCCGCAGCGGCAGGTAGTAGTTGTCGGTCTTCTGGTCGTGCAGGATCGCGTGGCGGTGGGTGAAGGTGCCGCGGCCGACGTCCTGGCCGACCAGGCGCAGGGCATTGCCCTCGTCCAGCAGGGTGGCGTAGGCCAGGTTCTCGGCAAAGCCCCAGTCGCCCGGGATCTCGCCGGCGGCCATCTTGCGGCGGTCGTCGTAGACCTTCGACACGCGCGAGTGCAGCTGCACTTCTTCCGGCACGGTGTTGATCACCTTGGCCAGCTCGACCAGCTTGTCCTTGTCCACCTTGGTGGAGATCTCATCGGACAGCTTGCCTTCCAGCAGCTTCGGCCAATCGACGAACAGCGGGCTGGTCGGCGGGGTCTTCTCGACCTTGGCCAGTTCGGTGGTCACTTCGCCACCGTCCAGCTTGTCGCGGTACGCATCGACCATCGCCTTGCCGGCGCCGGCGGCGATCACGCCTGCCTTTTCCAGCTGCTCGGCGTACAGCTCGCGGGTGGTCGGGTGCTTGCGGATCACCTGGTACATCAGCGGCTGGGTGATCGCCGGTTCGTCGGCCTCGTTGTGGCCCCAACGGCGGTAGCACATCAGGTCGATGACCACGTCCTTGGCGAACTTCTGGCGGAACTCGAAGGCCAGCTGCGCGGCGAACACGACCGCTTCCGGATCATCGCCGTTCACGTGCAGCACCGGTGCGGCGATCATCTTCGCCACGTCGGTGGCATAGCGCGTGGAGCGCGTATCCAGCGGGTTGGAGGTGGTGAAGCCGACCTGGTTGTTGACCACGATGTGCACGGTGCCGCCGACGGCGAAGCCGCGGGCCTGCGACATCTGGAACAGCTCCATGACCACGCCCTGGCCGGAGAAGGCCGCGTCGCCGTGGATGAGGATCGGCATGACCTGCTTGCGGGCGGTGTCCTTGCGGCGCTCCTGGCGCGAACGCACGGAACCGGCAACCACCGGGTCGGCGATTTCCAGGTGCGACGGGTTGAACGCCAGCGCCAGGTGCACCGGGCCGCCGTCGGTGGCCACGTCGGCCGAGAAGCCCATGTGGTACTTCACGTCGCCGGCCGAGGCGTGCTCGTCGTGCTCGAACTTGCCTTCGAACTCGTCGAACAGCTTGCGCGGGTTCTTGCCGAGGGTGTTGACCAGCACGTTCAGGCGGCCGCGGTGGGCCATGCCGACGACCACGTCCTTGACGCCATCCTTGCCGGCGCTGCGGATGATGGTGTCCATCATCGGGATCAGCGAGTCGCCGCCTTCCAGCGAGAAGCGCTTCTGGCCGACGTACTTGGTGTGCAGGTAGCGCTCGAGGCCTTCGGCGGCGGTCAGGCGCTCCAGCGTGCGGCGCTGGGTGTCAGCGTCCAGCTGGTAGTTGCCACCGGCCAGTTCCAGCTTCTTGTAGATCCACTGGCGCTGCTCGACTTCGGCGATGTGCATGAACTCTGCGCCGATCGAGCCGGTGTAGGTCGCCTTCAGGCGTGCCAGCAGGTCACGCAGCTTCATGCGCGGCTGGCCGCCGACGCCGCCGGTGCTGAACTCGCTGTTGAGATCGCCGTCGGACAGGCTGTGGAACGGCAGGCCCAGGTCCGGGGTGTTGACCGGCGTGGTCAGGCCCAGCGGGTCCAGGCGCGCGTCGAGGTGGCCGCGCGAGCGGTAGGCAGTGATCAGACGACCGACATTGCGCTCACGCTCGTCGCCTGCACCCGTGCCGGTGCCGGCTTTCAGCGCATCCTTGGCCGCGTCCGCGATGTGGGAGATGACGGCCGAGTGCGGAATGTCGCCTGCTTCACGGCCCTTGAAGCCGTCGAAGTAGGTTTTCCATTTGGGATCGACACTATCCGGGGAGACCAGGTACTGCTCGTACAGGTCCTCGACATAGGAGGCGTTGCCGCCGGCGAGTTGCGAAGATTGCGCAAACTGCTTCAGTTGATTGTCCACGATGGAGGGTGCTGATTCGCTTTGTGGGGTATGGCTTCAGAAGGACCCTGCAGGAAAATGAATAGCCCTGCACGGGCGCGTTCAAACGGCCAAATTGTACCCCCATCCGGACACGAAGGGGCACCGCCAACGGCATTGCGCGTCCCCCGGTGTCGCTCCCAGACAGGTTTGTCCGGGACAGCGCGCTCAGATGCCGAGCGCGCGCAGTTCGCTGCAATCGCGCGAACGGTCCCAGACGCGCTGCAATTGCTGCTCGAACGGCTGCGAACGTGCGGGCAGCGCGATCCCGGCTTCGCCGTCGAGACGATGGCCGATAAGACGAAAGTAGAAGTCGCCCGCGTCATTGACCAGGCAGGCCGAGGCCAGCGCACGGTCGATCGGATCGCTGACCTCGCGGAACTGGATCACACTGGGCAGGCGCTGGGCCAGCGCCAGCAGCGGGGAACCGGCAGCAGCAATCGCCGCCGCGTCGTGCACGATCACCCGCAATTGCTTGTCGTGGCGGGCGGTGGCGAAGCGGCGCAGGGCCGCCTGCACCGGCGCTGCATCGAGCAGGCCAGGGTCGAGCTGGCGGCTGTGCAGCCACAGTTGGCGCCGTGCCCGGTGGATGATGGCGGTGCTGATGGCGACGGCCTCGGCGCGGCTGTCGATGGCGCTGGCCACGCCCAGCCGGCGGCGCATCTGCTGGTGGCCGATGCCGGCCTCCTCGAAGACCGCGCCTTCGGGCAGGAAGCCCTGGCGGGCGTAGAAATCACGGGCCGGCAGCTGCGCATGCAGGTGCACCTCGGCCAGGCCGAGCGCGCGCCCGGCCTCGACCAGTGCGTCCAGCAGGGCCTCGCCGACGCCCTGGTTGCGGTGGCTGGCCAGCACCGCCATGCGGCCGATGCGGCCATCGGGGGCGAGCCGGCCGGTGCCGACCGGCTGGCCATCCGCGTCCAGGGCCAGCACGTGGGCACTGACCGGGTCCAGCGCATCCCGCTCAAGCTCGGCGGCGATGCCCTGTTCCTGCACGAACACCCGCTGCCGCACGTCGTGGATGGCGGCGTGGGCGTCGGCGTGGTTGACCTGCTGGACCCGGATGGTGGCCATGGCTCAGGCGCGGCCGTCGTTGCTGTCGTCTTCGTCGTGGTCTTCGAAGTTGACGATGACCTCGATGCCATCGTCGTGCACGTTTACGGTGTGCACGTCGTCGGAGACCACCTCGTCGTCGAGCTCGGCCACCTGGTCGTGGCCTTCGACCACTTCGCCCAGCACTGCGGCGTCCTCGCCTTCGTCCTCGTCCTCGGCGTCAAACACCTCGTTCGGGTCGATCAGCTGGAACACGCCGCCGACCAGCAGCTGCTGCAGCACCGCGCGGCCCTTGTCGGACAGGCCACGGTAGGCCGCCGCGTCCAGCTGCTCGGCGCCGGCCAGGCGCTGTGCATCCTTCACCGGCAGGGCGAAATCCTGGCCGCTGACATAGAGGCTGGCGCCGCGCTTGGCCCGGCGCCAGGCCAGGCGTGCCCACGGGTGGCGCTGCAGCAGCAGGCCCGAAGCCAGCGCCTGCACCACTTCTTCCGGTGCCGGTGCCGCCTGGTGGGCCATCACCTCGCCCGCCGCGCGGTAGGTGGTGATGAAGCGGCCGAACCAGTCGCCCAGCTTGTCCGGGTCGTTCATGCGGATGGCGTTGAGCGCGGTGATCACCCGTGCCATCGCCACCGTATCGATTTCGTTCGGGTCGGCCGGGACCTTCAGGTCGGGATCCTGGTAACGGATGTTCTCGTCGGCATCGGCGATGAGCGTGTCCAGGTAGTCGCTGATCAGCTCGGCCGAGGCCGGCGCACGCATGCCGAAGGAGAAGGTCAGGCAGGGGTCTTCGGCCACGCCGTGGTGCGGCACGTTCGGCGGCAGATACAGCATGTCGCCCGGCGCCAGCACCCAGTCGTGGGTCGGCTTGAACACCTGCAGCAGCTTCAGTTCCACGTCCGGGCGGAAGCCCAGCGGGGGGCGCTTGCCCTTGATCGATTCGCTGGCGTCGATCTGCCAGCGGCGGTGGCCGTGGGCCTGCAGCAGGAACACGTCGTACTGGTCGACGTGGGCGCCGACCGAGCCACCGGTGGCGGCGAAGCTGATCATCACGTCATCCATGCGCCAGCGCGGCAGGAAGCTGAAGTGCTCGATCAGGGCGCGCACGTCCGGGTCCCATTTGTCGACGTCCTGCACGAGCAGGGTCCAGTCGCGGTCGGGCAGGGCGGGGAACACCTCTTCCTGGAACGGGCCGCTGCGCACGCGCCAGCCGTCCTGGGCCTTGTCGTGCTGGATCAGGCGCGCCAGCACGCCTTCCTCGCAGGCCAGCCCGGCCAGGTCTTCCGGCTGCACCGGGGTCTGGAAGTCGGGGAAGGCATTGCGGATCAGCAGCGGGCGCTTCTGCCAGAAGTCGCGCAGGAACGTGGCCGGGGCCATGCCCAGCGGCTTGCCGGGGCGGGCGGTGACTTCGATGAGGGGAGCGGTGGACTTGCGGGCGGCCATGGGGGATTCCTTGCAGCGGAAAGCGGGAGGGGCGGCGTGGCGGGCCGCCTGAGATCTCCATTGTCCGCCGTTCGTGGGGATTGCGCACGTGCGCGGGTTTGTCGCGGGGGTTCCGGCCAACGGCGGAGCCCCTCGTGGCGGGCGGGTGGGCCGCGGAATGCGCTGGGTTCATGGGCTGGACCGGGCGGGGTGGGTTCGCGGGACACGCCGTAAACCCATCCATGGGGGCTCGATGGCGCCATCCATGGCGCCAACGGTCCCGCGAACCCACCCCGCCCGGCCCCTGACAGTTTCCTGCGCGGCCCGCCACGGAATGGAAGAAGAAAAGCAAAAGCAACGCGGGTCGCGCGCTGCGCTTGCTCGTGCCGTTGTTCATGAGAAAGGCAGCCGAACGTGGGCTCGGCTCTACAGAAGTGCCGAAAAACAAAGAGGGACGCGGCGAAGCCGCGTCCCTCTTTCAAATTCCGTCCCGACAACGTCATCCACGCATGGCGTGGATCTACTCATCCGTCACCGGGAATCTGTCAGAGGCGGGGCGGGAGGGGCCAGCGGGACCGTTGGCGCCATGGATGGCGCCATCGAGCCCCCATGGATGGGTTCACGG
>NZ_JBYSZR010000007.1:0-71811 GCF_058787375.1 Stenotrophomonas sp. FW305-3-2-15-E-LB1 | reverse complement strand
CCCCCCCCCCCCCCCCCCCCCGCCCAGCCCGCAGCAACCCAGAGCCTGGATCGCTGTTGCTGTTGCTGTTGCAGTTGCAGTTGCCTGCCGCAGGCAGCGCCCGCGGCCGCCGCCGCAAGGAAAACCCCTTAGATCTTCTTCGCCAGCGCCTCAGCCAGGCCCGTGTAGCTGCCCGGGGTCATCTCACGCAGCGACTGCTTGGCATCCTCCGGCAGCGCCAGCGTCTCCACGAACGCCCGCATCGACTCCGCCGTGATGCCCTGGCCACGGGTCAGCGCCTTCAGCTGCTCGTACGGGTTCGGCAGGCCGTGGCGGCGCATCACCGTCTGCACGGCCTCGGCCAGCACTTCCCAGGCCGCGTCCAGATCGGCATCCAGGCGCTGCGGGTTCACTTCCAGCTTGCCCAGGCCCTTGGCCAGCGAATCCAGCGCCACCTGGCCGTGGCCGAAGGCGGTGCCCAGCGCACGCAGCACCGTGGAATCGGTCAGGTCACGCTGCCAGCGGCTGATCGGCAGCTTCGCGCTGAAGTGCTCGAACAGCGCGTTGGCGATGCCGAAGTTGCCTTCTGCATTCTCGAAATCGATCGGGTTGACCTTGTGCGGCATCGTCGACGAACCGACTTCGCCTTCCTTCAGGCGCTGCTTGAAGTAGCCCAGCGAGATGTAGCCCCAGATGTCGCGGGCCAGGTCGATCAGGATGATGTTGGCGCGGCGCGCGGCATCGCCGATCTCGGCGATGTTGTCGTGCGGCTCGATCTGCGTGGTGTACGGGTTGAACACCAGGCCCAGGCTGGTCACGAAGCGCTCGGCGAAGGCCGGCCAGTCCACGTCCGGGTAGCTGGCCACGTGGGCGTTGTAGTTGCCCACTGCGCCGTTGATCTTGCCGGTCAGCTCGACCGCGGCGATCTGCCGGCGCTGGCGCTCCAGGCGGGCGACCACGTTGGCCAGCTCCTTGCCCAGGGTGGTCGGCGAGGCGGTCTGGCCGTGGGTGCGCGACAGCATCGGCTGTGCGGCCTGGGCGTGGGCCAGGGTGCGCAGGGTGGCGGCGACGCCGTCCAGGCTCGGCAGCAGCACTTCGCGGCGGGCCTGTTCCAGCATCAGGCCGTAGCTGAGGTTGTTGATGTCCTCGCTGGTGCAGGCGAAGTGCACGAACTCCAGCGCCGGGGCCAGCTCGGCGTCGTCCTTCAGCTGTTCCTTGATGAAGTACTCCACCGCCTTGACGTCATGGTTGGTGGTGCGCTCGATCTCCTTCACGCGCGCGGCCTGGGCCGGGGTGAGGTTGGCGGCGAGGGCGCGCAGACGGGTGGTGGCCGCCTCGGAGAACGCGGCCAGTTCGACGATGCCCGGCTCGGCGCCCAGGGCCAGCAGCCACTCGACCTCGACCGTGATGCGGGCCTTGATCAGGCCGTACTCGGAGAAGATCGGGCGCAGGGCGTCGACCTTGCCGGCATAGCGGCCATCGAGCGGGGACAGGGCGAGCAGGGCGTAATCGGACATGTCGGCAGGGCTGGGGCGAGCGGCGGGGGCCATATTCTACGACGCTGCGGGCTGCCGCGCTTCGGCGTTGCCGGCGAGCGGCCGGCGCTACCGATCGGACGGTGCGACCCATCGGCGGCGTTCCATGCTTTGGACAAGGGAGTATCGTTGGCACAGCCGCCAGCCCCGGGAAGCGACCCGCTGCCAGCCGCCGCTTCCCTTTCCCCAACAGAAGTAGTGCGGAGTTGATGCAATGAGCAAAGCTGCAAGCAAGGGTGGAACCGCGACGTTCCGTATCGAACACGACAGCATGGGCGAACTGCAGGTACCTGCCGACGCCCTGTGGGGCGCGCAGACCCAGCGTGCCGTGGAGAACTTCCCGGTCTCGGGCCAGCGCATGCCGCGCGGTTTCATCCGTGCCCTGGGCCTGGTGAAGGGCGCTTCCGCCGGCGTCAACGCCGAGCTGGGCCACCTGCCCAAGGTCGTGGCCAAGGCCATCCAGGTGGCTGCCGCCGAAGTGTCGGCCGGTCAGTGGGACGCGCATTTCCCCATCGACGTCTACCAGACCGGTTCGGGTACCTCCTCGAACATGAATGCCAACGAGGTCATCGCCACCCTGGCCAACCGTGCCGGCAAGGCGGGCAAGACCGTGGTGCACCCCAACGACCACGTCAACCAGGGGCAGAGCTCCAACGATGTGATCCCGACGGCATTGCGCGTGTCGGCGGTGCTGGCCGTGCACGAGCATCTGCTGCCGGCGCTGGTGCACCTGCGCAAGACCCTGGACAAGAAGGGCCGCAGCCTGCGCAAGGTGGTCAAGACCGGCCGCACCCACCTGATGGATGCGATGCCGCTGACCTTCGAGCAGGAATTTGGCGCGTGGTCGGCGCAGCTGGCCTCGGCACAGGAACGCATCGAAGACAGCCTCAAGCGCGTGCGTCGCCTGCCGCTGGGCGGCACCGCCATCGGCACCGGCATCAATGCCGATCCGCGCTTCGGCGAGCAGGTGGCCAAGGCCCTCAAGCAGCAGACCGGTGTCAAGTTCGACAGCGCGGCGAACAAGTTTGAAGGCCTGGCCGCGCAGGACGATGCCGTGGAACTGTCCGGCCAGCTCAATGCCCTGGCCGTGGCCCTGATCAAGATCGCCAACGACCTGCGCTGGATGAACGCCGGTCCGCTGGCCGGGCTGGGCGAGATCGAACTGCCGGCCCTGCAGCCGGGCAGCTCGATCATGCCGGGCAAGGTCAACCCGGTCATTCCCGAGGCGACCGTGATGGCCTGCGCGCAGGTGATCGGCCACCACACCGCGATCACCGTGGCCGGGCAGACCGGCAACTTCCAGCTCAATGTCACCCTGCCGCTGATCGCGGTGAACCTGCTCGATGGCATCGGCCTGCTGGCCAACGTGTCCGTCCTGCTGGCCGACAGCGCGATCAAGGGGCTGAAGGTGCGCGAGGACCGCGTGGCCGAGGCGCTGGCGCGCAATCCGATCCTGGTGACCGCGCTGAACCCGATCATCGGCTATGAGAAGGCGGCGGCCATCGCCAAGCGGGCCTACAAGGAACAGCGCCCGGTGCTGGATGTGGCGCTGGAGGACAGCGGCCTGGACGAGGCCGAGCTGCGCCGCCTGCTGGACCCGGCCGCGCTGACCGCCGGTGGCATCCAGGCCGGTGGTGGTGGTGCCGGCGGCTGATCTGGCGGCATCCACGCATCAAACGAAAACGCCGCCCCTGGGGCGGCGTTTTTCGTATCAGCGGCGGTCGGCGACGATGTTGCCGAACGTCTCGGTGTAATCCTTGAACTCCGGGATGGCCTGCACCAGGTCCGGCGGAATCACCTCCATGCCCTCCGGTGGCTGGATCTTCACCGGCTGCATGTTCGGATCGGCCGGGGCCGCCACCAGGGTGTTCTGGCGCAGCACCTGCAGCTTGCCGAACATGGTCTGCAGCATCTGCCGCTGGCCATCGTTCAGCGGGATCTGGATCTCGTCCACCTTCATCGTGCCGTCGGGCAGGATGATGATGTTCGGCGCCGGCTGGCGGCGCACCGTCACCATGCTTTCGCTGACGGAGATCTTGGGCTTGCCGCGCTCGGCGCGGTGGTTGCGGTAGTCCTGGTCGCAGCCGGCCAGGCCCAGGCAGAGCAGGGCGACCAGCAGCAGCAACAGCTTTTTCATGGCGGTTCTATCGGGTGCATCGGGGGCCGCCATTGTAAGCCCGGGCGGCCCGGCACGGCCGGCAACGGGTCAGGTTGCCGGCCGGGTGCGGCGAAGTGTCACAGGGTCAGCGGTTGACCACGGTGTTGGTGTTGCAGTCGTCGATGTCGCGCTGGTCCATGGTGGCGTAGGGCTGGAACGCCGGCAGGTCGCGGGCCAGTGCCTGCTGGCTGGCCAGCATCGCCGGCAGCCGGTTGCACAGCTGCTTGGCCTGGGCTTCGATCTTCTCGGCTTCGGCATTGATGCGCTTCTCGATGCCGTCGGTGTCGCCACTGAATACGCCCTTGATCGCTTCGCTGGCGGCGCTGGCGCCCAGCTTGGCACCGGCCACGCCGATCTCCATGCCGTCCTGGGCGATGCCGGCGATATGGCCGCGATAGTCCAGCAGCTGGCGACGCTGTGCCGGCGTGGTCTCCACTTCCTTGCCGGCGATCAGCAGGCGGCCATCCGGGGTGATCTCCGCACGCGGCTGCTTGTCCGAGGAAATCTTGATGTTGCCCTTGGCGATTTCCTCACGGGCCTTGTCGGTGGCTTCCTTGACGCTCTTGCCGATCTCGCCGGTGGCATCGGCCACGGCCTTGCCCGGCGACGTGTCCGACGGCGAAGAGGAAGACGAGGACGTGCCGCCACAGGCGATCAGCGGCAGGCACAGCAGGACGGCAGGCATCAGGCGCAGCAGGTTCATGGCGTTCTCCTCAAGGCAATGGATGGATGGCTTACTTGCCGCGCGGCAGGGTGACCTTGCCGCCGATGTCGCGATGGCGGACGTCGCCGCTGCCACTGTGGTCGACGGTCAGGTTGCCGCCGGCGCCGTTGACGGTGATGTCGCCCGAGCCGTGGCTGCGCACGTGCACGTTGCCGCCGGTCTGGTCGATGTCCACGTCGCCGGAGCCGACCACGCCGATCTCCACGTTGCCCTTTACCTGGCGGAAGCCGATGTCGCCCGAGCCGACCGTTTCCAGCCGCGCGTTGCCGCGCACGTCGCTGATCTTCAGGTCACCCGAACCGACGGTGCCGACCACGGCGTCGCCCCCGATATTGCGGGCCTTGACGTCGCCCGAACCCAGCGACAGCAGGTTCAGCGATGCGGCGCCGTCGATGTCCAGGTCGCCCGAGCCGACCGCAGCATGCACGCTGCCCCGCGTGCCGCGGGCGATGCCATCACCGGAGCCGACATCCATGCTCAGCGACTGCGCGTTGTCCACGCTGGCATCGCCGGAACCGATGCGGAACTGCAGCGGCAGGTTGTCCGGCACGCTGCCACGGATGTCCAGCCAGGCATGGAAGTTGCCCAGGCTGATGCCGGGCCGGCTGTCACGGCGCAGGCTGACCACCAGCTTGTCGCCTTCGCGGCGCTGGTCCAGCCGCAGCTGGTCCAGCAGCTCCTGGCTGGACGCGCAGGCGCGGCCTTCCAGCTGGCCACCGCCGGCATTGGCGACGACCTTCAGGTCGTGCTGGTTGACCTCGAACACCACGGCCTTGGCACCGGCCGTGTCCAGCTTCAGCGAGCGCGGCGCGGAAAGCTTGCAGTTGGGTGCGTCGGCGGCCTGCACCGACAGCGGCAACAGCAGCAACAGGGCACTACAGGCGAGCAGGGTACGCATGGTGGTCTCTCCGGGAAGGGATCAGATTTCGCCGGCGCGCTTGCGCAGGCGGATGGCCAGGATGATGAAGGCGACGCCGAACGCTGCACCGATCCACAGGTCGGGCATGGCCAGGGTCTTCAGCTGCTCGGCCGGACTCATCAGTGCGGCCAGCGACTCGACGCTCTTGGCCCTGTCGCTCGCGCTGAGGCGGTAGACCAGGTCCACGCCCGGCACCGTGCCCAGCAGCAGGCGGCCGACGATGTGCTGCCAGAACCAGCCGGTGGTCATGTCGAACACATGCATCAGCTTGGTGGTGCTGACGATGATGCCGGCGAACAGCGGCAGCATCACCGCCCACAGGAACGGCTTGCTCTTGGCCCAGGCCGAGCACAGCAGCAGCCAGCCGGCGGTCGGCAGGGCCCACAGCGCGTACACCGGGATGGCGGTCAGCAGGCCGGCGCTCAGGGTCAGCGGGCTGGCCGGGCCCCAGATCAGCGTGGTCGCGCTGCCGCCGTGGGTGACCGCAACGATGCTGATGATCAGCAGGAAGCCGAACATGGTGGCGACGGCGGCCAGGGTGGCCACCAGCGGCGCGATGACCAGGGCGCTGATCACCTTGGACAGCACGGTCTGGGTGTCCGACAGCGGCAGCGACTTCCAGAACAGGATGCTGCGGTCGCGGCGGTCGTCGTAGAGAGCGCCCAGGCAGTAGAAGAACACCACGAAGGCCAGCACCAGGAAGGGCCAGGTGGAGCTGAGCAGCAGCGTCAGGTCCAGGCCGTTGCCGAGGTCGGCCATGTCCTTGGCGCTGATCTTCTGGGTCAGCAGGGCCAGGTCCAGGCCGTTGATGTTCACGTCCTCGCCATCGACGTGCAGGCCGCCGTCGCGGGCGGCACGGTGCAGGGCGAACAGGCCCAGGCCGATGCCCACCGCGCTCATCAGCAGCGAGGCGATGCCGGCGATCAGCGGGGCGTACAGGAAGCCGCCGCGGTTCTCCCAGTATTCGCGCTTGAGCAGCCAGCGCAGGGTGCCTGCGGGGCTGACCGGATGGTTGACGGCATTCATGCGTAGGTCCCCTTCATGACAGCGACGAACAGATCGGCCAGGCCCGCGTTGCGGGTCTCGCCCAGGGTGGAAAGCTGGCTGCGCGGCACGCCGTCAAACAGCAGCACGGTCTTGCCGAAGGCTTGGGCGCGCTCGTCGATCGGCTTCAGTGCGCGGGCGGTTTCCAGCTGGTCTGCACCTACCAGCAGCTCGGTGTAGCGTTCGCCCACCTCGTCCATCTCCGCGCTGAGGACCACGCGGCCATCGCGGATGAACATCACGTCGCTGAGGATGTGCTCGATCTCTTCCACCTGGTGGGTGGTGACGATGATCGTCTTCTGCTCGTCGAAGTAGTCCTCCAGCAGGCGCTGGTAGAACTCCTTGCGGTACAGGATGTCCAGGCCCAGGGTCGGCTCGTCCAGCACCAGGATGCGGGCATCGATGGCCATAACCAGGGCCAGGTGCAGCTGCACGATCATGCCCTTGGACAGCTCGCGCACGCGCTGCTTGGGCTGCAGCTTGGTGTTGGCCAGGAAGCGTTCGCAGCGGGCGCGGTCGAAGCGCGGGTGCACGCCGGCCACGAAATCGATGGCCTCGCGCACCTTCAGCCAGCGTGGCAGTACGGCCACGTCGGCGATGAAGCAGATGTCCTTCATCAGTTCATCGCGGTGCGCCCGCGGGTCGCGGCCCAGCACCGACAGCTCGCCCTCCACCGAGGTCAGGCCGAGGATGGCCTTCAGTGCGGTGGTCTTGCCGGCGCCATTGGGCCCGATCAGGCCGACGATGCGGCCTGCGGGAATGGAGAAGCTGGCGTTGTCGAGGGCAACGGTGTTCTTGTAGGCCTTGCGCAGGCCCTTTGCGGTGATGACGGCTTCGCTTGCGACGGTACTCATCAGATCTTCCCCTGGGGCAGCAATTCGTCGAGGCTCAGGCCCAGGCGCTGGATGCGCTCCAGGACCGCCGGCCATTCTTCGTTGAGGAAGCGCTCACGCTCGCTGCTGCGCAGCTGCGTGGCGGCCTGCTCGGTCATGAACATGCCCAGGCCGCGGCGCTTCTCGACCAGGCCTTCATCGGCCAGTTCCTGGTAGGCGCGCGAAACGGTGATGGGATTGAGCTGGTAGTCGGCGGCCACCTGGCGCACCGAAGGCAGGGCGTCGCCCGGCTTGAGGATTCCGTCGAGCATCATGGCGATCACGCGCTCCTTCAGCTGGCGGTAGATGGGAGCGCCGTCGCTCCACTGGATGTCGCTCATATTCAGCTCCGTGGGGTCAGCGGCTGTGCGAACGAGAAGTACGGCATGGACAGGGAGCTGTGCAGCCGACGCGGGGGAGGGGGAGAGGGTTCGGCGTTCCCGGCCGTGAAGGGTGCTGCGTCCTGCGGGGTGTTGTCGGGGGAGGAGGAGGGCGCCGGCGGTGCCGGCAGGGCCAGCCAGAGCAGGGCCAACAGCGTGGATACGGCCGTGACCGCAGGGGCGGCATGGCGGCGTCGCATCTGGATGTTCATGGTTTCCCCCTGTCTCAGGTGACTGGTGTTGTATGCAACTATAACACCGGCACGCTGTCGTGCAAGACCCGCTGCAACCCAACTGATGGCAGGGGTGGTCACACTTCTGAAGCTATTGAGTCAAGTGATTGATTTGATTGGAGAACGGGCTTCGCACAGCCGTGTTTTCCGGACCCGCTTCCATTCAGCAACATCGATGCTATGTCATCGGCGGTGCGCTGGCGGGCCCCAGGGACGGCAGCCGCCACGCCGCGCAAAGTGAGGCGGCCCCTGCAACGGCAGGCGCTCCGGGCCCCGGTGCTATAGTTCGGCCGATTCCCGGCCGGAGCTGGCCGGAGCCCTGAAACAGCTACCGCGGAACGACCCTCATGCCTCTGCCGACTGCTCTCCCGCGCCGCCTTCGCGGCTTGTCCCTGTTGACCGTGCTGGCCTTTGGCCTGGCCGGGTCGGCCAGCGCCCTGGCTGCCGATCTGCTTGATGTCAGCTACCGCCCGTTGGCCGGCAAGCAGCAGGTCAACCTGGAAAAGCGCTACCACGGCCAGGTGCTGCTGGTGGTCAACACCGCCAGCAAGTGTGGCTACACCCCACAGTACGAAGGCCTGGAAGCGCTGCACAAGCAGTACGCCAGCAAGGGCTTTGCCGTGCTCGGCTTCCCGTCGAATGATTTCAAGGGCCAGGAGCCCGGCGATGAGAAGCAGATCCAGGATTTCTGCACGCTGACCTACGGCGTCAAGTTCCCGATGTTCGAGAAGGTGCACGTGGTCGGTGCCGAGGCCACGCCGCTGTACCAGCGCCTGACCGCCGCTACCGGCGTTGCCCCGGGCTGGAACTTCCACAAGTACCTGGTGGGCCGCGATGGCAAGGTCATTGCCCAGTTCGCCAGCAAGGTCACTCCGGATGATCCGCAGCTGAAAGCGGCCATCGACAAGGCGCTGGCTGCGCCGGCCACCCATTGAATGACGGCACGCACGCCTCGACATCTCCGGCGTGCGTGCGACAATGATTGCTTTCGCGCCGACGTCGGCGCCCAGACACTTCCAGGAATGCAGCGAATGAAGATGGGAATGCGCGGCGCAGCGGCGTCGGTTCTGATTCTGGCGATGGGCACCTCTGGTGCTGCCCTGTCGCAACAACCGGCCGCACCGGCGGCCGCCAAGGAGACCGCAACCTTGAATTCCCCCAAGCAGAAGCTCGGCTACGCCATCGGTCTGGATGTGGCCAAGTCGTTCGCACCGATCGCCGATGAAATCGACGTGGCCGCACTGCGCACCGCCGTCGAGCGTTCGTTCGAAGGCCTGCAGCCGCAGATCACCCAGGACCAGGCCAAGGCCACCGACGCGGCCCTGCGCCAGGTCGTGATGGCCCGCAACGGCCAGCAGGTTCCGGGCATGGCACCGGGCTCGCAGCCGGCCAAGGTCGACCGCGTCAAGGTCGCTCAGATGATCGGTTCCTACTCGGTCGGCCCGTCGCTGGCGCAGCTGAAGGACGACATCGATACGGCCTCGCTGTTTGACGCGATCAGCACCGCTCTGAGCAAGGGCCAGCCGAAGATGACCGAAGCTGACGCGACGGCCACCATCCAGTCGTTCATGAGCACCAAGCAGGCTGAAATGCAGGCCAAGGCCGCCCAGGCTGCGCAGACCAACCGTCAGGAAGGCAACGCGTTTCTGGCCAAGAACAAGACCCAGCCGGGCGTGGTGACCACCGCCTCGGGCCTGCAGTACCAGGTGATCCGCCCGGGCAGCGGCGAGCGCCCGCTGCCGAGCAGCAAGGTGCGCGTGAACTACGAAGGCAAGCTGCTGGACGGCACCGTGTTTGACAGCTCCGCCAGCCGTGGCCCGGCCGAGTTCGGCCTGGACCAGGTCATCAAGGGCTGGACCGAGGGCGTGGCCCTGATGCCGGTCGGTTCCAAGTACCGCTTCTGGATTCCGGGCGACCTGGCCTATGGCGAGAACGGCACCCCGGGTGGCCCGATCGGCCCGAACGCCACGCTGACCTTCGACGTCGAGCTGCTGGGCGTTCTGCCGTAAGCCCCCAGGAGTCAGCACGGACATGCGCGTTGCGATTTTCGGTACCGGCTACGTCGGTCTGGTGACAGGGACCTGCCTGGCCGATGCCGGCCACCAGGTGGTCTGCGTCGATATCGACCAGGCCAAGGTGGACGGCCTCAACCAGGGCATCATCCCGATCTACGAGCCGGGCCTGGAGCCGATGGTGAAGGCCAACCACGCCGCGTCGCGGCTGGCGTTCACCACCGATGCCGCAGCCGCCATCGGCCATGGGCAGGTGGTGTTCATCGCCGTCGGCACGCCGCCGGACGAGGATGGCAGCGCCGACCTGCAGTACGTGCTGGCCGTGGCCCGCACCATCGGCCGGCACATGAGCGTGCCGACCGTGGTGGTCAACAAGTCGACGGTGCCGGTGGGCACCGCCGACAAGGTGCGTGCAGCGATCGCCGCCGAGCTTTCCGCGCGTGGCGCGGACATCGCCTTCGACGTGGTGTCCAACCCCGAGTTCCTGAAGGAAGGCGATGCGGTGGCTGACTGCATGCGCCCGGACCGCATCATCATCGGCGCCACCAGCGCCGAATCGGTGGCGGTGATGCGCCGCCTGTATGCACCGTTCAACCGCAACCACGACCGCGTGGTGGAAATGGACGTGCGTTCGGCCGAGCTGACCAAGTACGCGGCCAACGCGATGCTGGCGACCAAGATTTCGTTCATGAACGAAATCGCCAACATCGCCGAGCGCGTCGGCGCCGACATCGAGCAGGTCCGCCAGGGCATCGGTTCGGACCCGCGCATCGGCTGGCACTTCATCTACCCGGGCGCCGGTTACGGTGGCTCGTGCTTCCCCAAGGATGTGCAGGCGCTGGCCAGCACCGCGCAGCAGTACGGCCTGGAGCCGAAGCTGCTCAACGCCGTCGAAGCGGTCAATGATGCGCAGAAGGGCCACCTGTTCGAACTCATCCAGCGCCATTACGGCACGGATGCGGGCGCCAGCCTGCGTGGGAAGACGTTTGCGGTGTGGGGCCTGGCCTTCAAGCCCAATACCGACGACATGCGCGAGGCATCCAGCCGCCGCCTGCTGGCCCAGCTGTGGGACGCCGGTGCGACGGTGCGTGCCTACGACCCGGAAGCCACCCATGAAGCGCAGCGCATCTTCGGGCAGCGCGACGACCTGGTGTTCTGCGGCAGTGCCGACGAGGCCCTGCAGGGCGCCGCTGCGGTGGTCGTGGTGACCGAGTGGAAGCAGTTCCGCAGCCCCGATTTCCAGGCGCTGCGTTCGCAGCTGAAGGACGCGGTGGTGTTCGATGGCCGCAACCTGTACGACCCATCCGAGGTCGAGGCTGCCGGCCTGGCTTATTACGGCATTGGCCGGGGGCGTTCGTTGCATGTCTGAGTTGCCGAGTGAACGTGAGCAGGCGCTGGAAGCGCGCCTGGTCGAACTGGAGATGCGCGTGTCCTTCCAGGAACACGCGCTGGCCGAACTGAGCGATGCGCTGGCCGCTGCAAGCATGCAGGGTAGCCGCAATGCCGATGTGCTGCGCGTGCTGCTGGAAGACCTGGGCAAGGTCCGCAACGCATTGAATTCTTCCGATCCGGCGAGCGAACCGCCGCCGCCGCACTACTGATCCGATTCCTATGAGCGATACCCTCCGCGACCAGCTGATGGGCCTGGGCTTCAAGCCGGCACCCAAGCCCGAGCGCAAGAACGATGCCCCCCGCCGTGATGGCCGCCCGCAGGGCAAGGGTGGCAATGGAAATGGCAATGCAAGGCCGCAGGGCGCTGGCAAGGGCGAACAAAAGCCCGGCGAGCGTCGTGGCCATGGCCGTGGTGGTGCCGGCAAGCCCGGCCCGTCGCGCGGCCCGGGCCAGCAGGGCCCGCGCAAGCCGCGCACTGCCGAAGAGATGGACCTGGCCAAGGCCTACGCCATCCGCGCGCAGAAGGAAAAAGAAGAGCGCATCGAGACCGAGCGCCTGAAGCAGGAAGAAGCGCGCCAGCGCCGCGAGGCCAAGGCCAAGCTGGAAGAACTGCTGAAGGACAAGGGGCTCAATGACGAGGCGGCCGACATCGCCCGTCACTTCCCCTACGGCGGCAAGATCAAGCGCATCTACGTGACCGCCGCGCAGCTGACCGCGCTCAATGCGGGTGAGCTGGGCGTGGTCCAGCTCAACGGCCGTTACCTGCTGGTGACCGCCGAGCTGCTGGCGCAGTCGGAGGCCGTGTTCGCCGCATCGGTGGCGTTGAAGGTCGATCCGAATGCACCGGCCGAAGAAGATCCGTATGCGGATCCGCAGTTCCAGGTGCCGGACGACCTGGTCTGGTAAGCAGGCCTGCAGGATGACGAGGACGCCGGGCATTGCCCGGCGTTTTCGTCAGTGCGTGCCGGTGGCGCTGCGCCGCGCGCGGATCAACGGCAGGCTCAGCGCGAAGAAGCACAGCAGGGCGCCGACCAGGGCAAAGCCGCTGCCGGCGAGGAACGCGGTGCGGCCGTTGTCGATGGGCCACAGCTGGCCGGCGATGAGTGCGCCGAGCACGCCGCCGACACCGGACGAGAATCCGTACAGCAGGCCCTGGCCGTGGCCGTTGAGCCGGCCCGGGAAATAGGTCGCCAGCATCTGCATGGCCGCGGCGAAGAAGGCGGCGAAGCCCAGCGCATGTGCGGTCTGCGCCAGCAGCATCACCGGCAGGTTCTCCGGGAACAATGCGGTGACCGCCCAGCGCAGGCAGGAGCTGACCAGGGCGATCAGCAGCATCCAGCTGGCGTCGTAGCGGCGGAAGAAGCGGCCGATGGTGAAGAACACGCCCACCTCGAACACCACGCCGATGGTCCACAACAGGCCGAGGGTCGAGGTGCGGTAGCCGTGGTGGTCCATGTAGACCGAGAAGAACGTGTAGTACGGCCCGAACGACAGCTGTTCCATGAACGCCGCCAGGAAGAACGCGAGCACCGGCGGCCGGCGCACGATCTGCCAGAAACCGCTGGCGTCGCCCTCGGCCTTGCCGATGCCGCGTGCGTACTGGTTGCTGAAGGCCGAAGCCACCAGCAGGGCGAACAGCGGCAGCATCATCCACGGCAGCAGCCCGGCGCGGCTGCCGCTGCCGTCGCCTTCGATCAGCCAGCCGAACAGGGTGACGATGGCGATGAAGCCCAGCGAGCCCCAGACCCGGATCAGCCCGTAACGATGGCTGTCGCTGCCCAGGTGGGTGAGGGTGATCGACTCGAACTGCGGCATCACCGCGTTGTAGAAGAAGCAGAACACCACCATCGCCGGGTACATCCACGGCTGCGGCAGCGGCAGCAGGAACACCGCGAAACTCAGCAGCGTCAGTACGCAGCCCACCCGCAGCAGGCGGATCGGGCGTGGCGAGGCCGCCGCCAGTGATGTCCAGGTGCTGGGCGCGATCACGCGGGTGGCGTACCACAGGCCCATCATCACGCTGATGGCGGTGACGCTCATCCCGCGCGCGGTCAGGAACAGGCTCCAGTACGGCGTGAACGCGCCGAGCGCGGCGTAATAGAACAGGTAGAAGCTGGACAGGCGGGCGGCGGGAACGGTCATCGCGGGAATAATGCACGTGGCGCCGGGGCATGCCCAGCGCTACCGCCTCATTCGGGGTCGTAGTCGAGGTTGGAGGCCAGCCAGCGCTCGGCCTGGGCGCGGTCGACGCCCTTGCGGCGGGCGTAGTCGCTGACCTGTTCGCGGCTGAGGCGGCCCACCACGAAATACTGGCTCTGCGGGTGGCTGAAGTAGTAGCCCGACACGGCGGCAGTGGGCAGCATGGCGAAGCTTTCGGTCAGCTCCATGCCGGCGTTGGCCTCGGCCTGCAGCAGGTCGAACAGCCGGCGCTTTTCGCTGTGCTCGGGGCAGGCGGGATAGCCGGGCGCCGGGCGGATGCCGCGATACTTCTCGTCGATCAGCGCCTCGTTGTCCAGCGTCTCGGCGTGGTCGTAGCCCCAGAATTCCGTGCGCACGCGCTGGTGCAGGCGTTCGGCCAGCGCCTCGGCAAAGCGGTCGGCCAGTGCCTTCAGCAGGATCGCGTTGTAGTCGTCATGCTCGGCTTCGAAACGCGCGACGTGGGCGTCGATGCCGATGCCGGCGGTCACCGCGAAGGCGCCGATCCAGTCCTGCCGGCCACTGTCGGCAGGCGCGATGAAATCGGCCAGGCAGAAATCCGGGCGCTCGGCCGGCTTGTCCACCTGCTGCCGCAGGAAGTGCAGGGTGGTCTCGCCCTGCGGGTGCTGCACGCGCACGTCATCGCCGACGCTGTTGGCCGGCCACAGCCCGAACACGGCCTTGGCCTGCAGCCACTTCTCGCCGACGATGCGGTCGAGCATCGCGCGTGCGTCGCGGTACAGCTCGCTGGCCTGGGTGCCGACGATCTCGTCGGTGAGGATGGCCGGGTACTTGCCGGCCAGTTCCCACGCCTGGAAGAACGGCGTCCAGTCGATGTAATCGACCAGTTCGGCCAGCGGGTAGTCATCGAACACGTGCAGGCCCGGCAGTTTGGGTGCCGGCGGTGTGTAGTTCACCCAGTCACCCTGGAATTTCTGACCGCGCGCGTGTTCCAGCGACACCAGGCGTTTGGCATCGCCGCGGTTGCGATGGCGGGCGCGGATTTCGGCGTAGTCGGCTTCGTTGGCGGCGACGAAGGCTTCGCGCAGGTCGCGCGAGATCAGCGACTGGGCCACGCCTACGGCGCGCGAGGCATCCTTCACCCAGACGGTCGGCGCTTTGTAATGCGGGTCGATCTTCAGCGCGGTATGCGCACGCGAGGTGGTCGCGCCGCCGATCAGCAGCGGCAGGTCGAAGCCCTGGCGCTCCATTTCGCGCGCCACGTGGCTCATTTCTTCCAGCGAGGGCGTGATCAGCCCGGACAGGCCGATCAGGTCGGCGTTGTGTTCGCGCGCGGCGTCGAGGATCTTCTGCGCCGGCACCATCACGCCCAGGTCCACGACCTCGAAGTTGTTGCAGGCCAGGACCACGCCGACGATGTTCTTGCCGATGTCGTGCACATCGCCCTTCACCGTGGCCATGATGATCTTGCCGTTGCTGCGGGCGGTGTCGCCGCTGCGCGCCTTCTCCGCTTCGATGTAGGGCAGCAGGTAGGCCACGGCCTTCTTCATCACGCGCGCGGACTTCACCACCTGCGGCAGGAACATCTTGCCGGCGCCGAACAGGTCGCCGACCACGTTCATGCCGTCCATCAGTGGTCCTTCGATCACGTCCAGCGGGCGGCTGGAGGCCTGTCGCGCCAGCTCGGTGTCCTCTTCCACGAAGGCATCCAGGCCGTGCACCAGCGCATGCGCCAGGCGCTGCGCCACCGGCTTCTCGCGCCAGGCGAGATCTTCGGTCTTCGCGGCGCCCTTCTTGCCCTTGTAGCGCTCGGCAATCTCCAGCAGGCGTTCGGTGGCATCGCTGCGGCGGTTGAGGATCACGTCCTCCACGCGCTTGCGCAGTTCCGGCTCCAGCTCGTCGTAGATCGGCATGGCGCCGGCGTTGACGATGCCCATGTCCATGCCGGCGGCGATGGCGTGGTAGAGGAACACCGAGTGGATGGCCTGGCGCACCGTCTCATTGCCGCGGAACGAGAACGAGACGTTGGAGACGCCGCCGGACACATGGCAGTGCGGCAGGGTCTGCTTGATGATGCGGGTGGCTTCGATGAAGTCCACCGCGTAGTTGTCGTGCTCTTCGATACCGGTGGCGACGGCGAAGATGTTGGGATCGAAGATGATGTCCTGCGGCGGGAAGCCGATCTCATCGACGAGGATGCGATAGGCGCGGGTACAGATCTCGACCTTGCGTGCGCAGGTGTCGGCCTGGCCGGCCTCGTCGAAAGCCATCACCACCGCGGCGGCGCCATAGCGCAGGACCTTGCGCGCGTGTTCGCGGAACAGCGCCTCGCCTTCCTTCAGCGAGATCGAGTTGACCACGCTCTTGCCCTGCAGGCATTTCAGGCCGGCCTCGATCACGCTCCACTTGGAGGAATCGACCATCACCGGAATGCGCGCGATGTCCGGCTCGGACATGATCAGGTTGAGGTAGCGGGTCATCGCCGCTTCCGAATCGATCAGGCCCTCGTCCATGTTGACGTCGAGGATCTGCGCGCCGCTGGCCACCTGCTGGCGGGCCACGTCCACCGCTTCTTCGTAGCGGCCTTCCTTGATGAGCTTGCGGAACTGCGCGCTGCCGGTGACGTTGGTGCGTTCGCCGACGTTGACGAACAGCAGGTCCGGGGTGATGACCAGCGGTTCCAGGCCGGACAGGCGGGTGTAGGGCGAAGTGCTCATGCGGCCTGCTGCTCCTGTGCGCCGGGCAGGGCGCGCGGCGGCAGGCCGGCCACGGCCTCGGCGATGGCGCGGATATGGTCCGGCGTGGAGCCGCAGCAGCCACCCACCAGGTTCAGCAGGCCATCCTCGGCAAAGCCGCGCAGGGTGGCGGCCATTTCCTCGGGCGTCTCGTCGTACTCGCCGAAGGCATTGGGCAGGCCCGCATTGGGGTGGGCGCTGACGTGGCAGTCGGCCACCTGGGACAGGGTTTCCACGTGCGGGCGCATGGCGTCGGCACCCAGCGCGCAGTTCAGGCCGATCGACAGCGGGCGCGCGTGGGCAAGCGACGCATGGAACGCGTCGGCGGTCTGCCCCGACAGGGTGCGGCCGGAGGCATCGGTGATGGTGCCGGAGATCATCACCGGCAGGCGCGCGCCGCGTGCATCGAAGGCCTCTTCCAGCGCATACAGCGCGGCCTTGGCGTTGAGCGTGTCGAAGATGGTCTCCACCATCAGGGTGTCGGCACCACCGTCGATCAGGCCTTCGATGGCCTCGCGGTAGGTATCGCGGAGTTCGTCGAAACTGGTGTTGCGGAAGCCGGGATCGTTCACGTCCGGGCTGATCGAAGCGGTACGGCTGGTAGGCCCGATCACGCCGATGACGAAGCGCGGCTTGTCCGGCGTGGTTGCTTCCACGGCATCGCAGCAGGCACGCGCGACGGCGGCACCTGCCTTGTTCAGCTCATACACCAGGTGTTCCAGGTGGTAGTCGGCCTGGCTGACCGAGGTGGCGTTGAAGGTGTTGGTTTCCACCAGGTCCGCACCGGCCAGGAGGTAGGCGGTGTGGATATCGCCGATGACCTGCGGCCGGGTCAGCAGCAGCAGGTCGTTGTTGCCCTTCAGGTCATGGCCTTCCGGCGTGCCGTGGTCGCAGCCGGGGCCATGGCTGTGGTCGTAGCCCCCGGCGAAACGTTCGCCGCGGTAATCCGCTTCCTGCAGGCCATGGCGCTGGATCATGGTGCCCATCGCCCCATCAATGATCAGGATGCGCTCGCGCAGCGCGGCGAGCAGGGCATGGGCACGTTCGGGATGCAGCCAGGGCAGGGCGGACACGGCGACCTCAGGGCTTGTTGGCGATCAGCGAGATGACTTCAAAATGCGGCGGGCGCTTTTCACGGGTCACCGTTTCCAGGCTGGAGACCTGCAGCCCGGCCTTGTCGACGAACTTGCGCAGTTCCTTGTCGCTGAAGCCGAGGTTGACGTGGCCATAGGCTTCCACCGCGGCCTTGTGCTCGTGGCGGGCCAGGCTGCACAGCAGCAGGCGGCCACCCGGGCGCAGCACGCGCGCGGACTCGGCCACGGCCTGCGCCGGCTTGCTGGCATAGGTCAGCGCGTGCATCAGCACCACCAGATCGAACGTGCGGTCCTTGAAGGGCAGGGCGTGCATGTCGCCCTCGCGCACCTCCACGTTGGGCAGGCGGCGCAGGCGCTCGCTGGCGGCGGCCACCACGCGCGCGCTGGTGTCGATGCACACGTAGCGGCTGGCGTGCGGCGCGACCAGCTCGGCCAGCACGCCGTCACCGGAGGCGATGTCCAGCACGTCGCCGGTTTCCAGCAGCGGCAGCGCCGTGCGTGCCAGCGCTTCCCAGGTGCGGCCCGGCGAGTAGTGGCGTTCCATGTCGCCGGCCACGCTGTCGGCCCAGTTCTGGTCGGCGGCACGGCTGGCCATCACCGCAGCGACGCGTTCAGCATCCTGGCGCAGCAGCGGGTCATCGCTTCCGTTGCTCAAGGCATGCCACAATGCGCGCTGCGCCGGGTCCAGCTGGGCATCGTCGAAGCGGTAGTAGGCCGACACGCCGGCACGGCGGTCGCGGACCAGGCCCGCTTCCTTCAGGCGCGCCAGGTGGGTCGACACCCGCGGCTGCGCCAGCCGGGTGATCGCCGACAGCTCGGCCACGGTCAGCTCTTCCTGTTCCAGCAGCGCCAGCAGGCGCACACGGGTGGCGTCGGCGAACACCTTCAGGCGGGTCGACCAGTCTTCCAGATCCATAAATATCTACCTATCGCGATATAGAGATATATTCGCCGACGGTACCTGTCCCGGTCAAGCCGCCACCGCCCCCAAGTCAGCCGCCGTTGCCCGGCCCCGGTACAATCGGCGCACCTGGGCACGCTGTGCGTGGCCCATATCATCATGTCCCTGGGAGGGTGTTGTGGATTTCAGCTTTACTGAAGAGCAGTTGATGCTGCAGGACGTTGCGCGGCGCATCGCGCAGGAAAAGATCGCCACGAGCGCGGAGCACCATGACCGCACCGGCGAATTCCCCCTGGAGAACATCCGCCTGCTGGGCGAGAACGGCCTGATGGGCATCGAAGTGCCGACCGAATACGGCGGCGCAGGCATGGACCCGATTGCGTACGTGCTGGCGATGGTGGAGGTCGCCGCCGGTGATGCTGCGCATTCGACGATCATGTCGGTCAACAATTCGCTGTTCTGCAACGGCATCCTGACCCATGGCAGCGAGGCGCAGAAGCAGAAGTACGTGCGCGCGATCGCCGAAGGCGAGGCCATCGGTGCCTTCGCCCTGACCGAGCCGCAGTCCGGTTCGGATGCCACGGCCATGCGCTGCCGCGCGGTCAAGCAGGCCGACGGCACCTACGTCATCAATGGCAAGAAGAGCTGGATCACCTCCGGCCCGGTGGCCAAGTACATCGTGCTGTTCGCGATGAGCGAGCCGGACAAGGGTGCGCGTGGCATCACCGCCTTCCTGGTCGACACCGACAAGGCCGGTTTCGGCCGCGGCAAGACCGAGCCGAAGCTGGGCATCCGTGCCTCGGCCACCTGCGAGATCGAGTTCAACGATTACGTGGCCCAGGCCGAGGACGTGCTGGGCCAGGAAGGCGAGGGCTTCAAGATCGCCATGGGCGTGCTCGACGCCGGCCGCATCGGCATCGCCTCGCAGGCCATCGGCATCGCCCGTGCTGCCTATGAGGCAACCCTGGAATACGTGAAGGACCGCAAGGCCTTCGGTGCCGCCATCGGGACCTTCCAGATGACCCAGGCCAAGATCGCCGACATGAAGTGCAAGCTGGACGCGGCGCTGCTGCTGACCCTGCGCGCTGCATGGGTGAAGGGCGAGGGCAAGCGCTTCAGCAACGAAGCGGCCATCGCCAAGCTCACCGCGTCCGAAGCGGCCATGTGGATCACCCACCAGGCCGTGCAGATCCACGGTGGCATGGGCTATTCCAAGGAAATGCCGCTGGAGCGCTACTTCCGTGATGCCAAGATCACCGAGATCTACGAAGGCACTTCGGAAATCCAGCGCCTGGTGATCGCCCGCAACGAGACGGGCCTGCGCTGAGTTCGAGCGGCCGCGCCGCTGCAATGGCGGCGCGGCCGTGTGTAGATCCACGCCATGCGTGGATGGGCCGTGGCATTGGATATCTGTAGAGCCGAGCCCATGCTCGGCTCCGGTACACGCAGCCGAGCATGGGCTCGGCTCTACAGAAAGCGGCTGCGTGCCCGAGCCGCGCTACAATGCAGGCCGTTTTTTTCAAGGTCTGCACGATGATCTATCGCGGTTGGGGATTCATGACGCTGGTGACGCCGATTGCTGGCATCCTGCTGCTGGCGTACTTCTTCCCGCACGGCGGCCCGAAGGGCAACATTCCGCTGCAGCAGGTGCTGCTGGGTGGGGGCCTTGGCGCGGCCGTGAACGTGCTGCTGGGCCTGTGGTTGAACCGTGCGCCGCGGCAGAAGGGCGAGGCGGCGCCGCATCATGTCTTCTTCGTGCCCATGCAGTGGGCCGCGCTGATGATCGTGGCGGTGTGTGCCGTGGTCGCGCTGCTGCGCTGAGGGGCGGCGCATGCTGCTCTGGTAGGTGCCAACCTTGGTTGGCACGAATCCGAGGGCGCCAACCAAGGTTGGCATCTACCGTGGCCCCGCGACGCGGCAACAAAAAAGGCCCCGGATCGCTCCGGGGCCTTTTCATTTCAACCTGCCGCCGGATCAACGATCCGGACGGTGTGCGCCTTCCGCGTCGCGCTGGCGCTCCATGAACTCCTTGGAGGGTTCATCCAGCTTGTCGCCCAGCATGCGGCGCACGACCACGAAGAACACCGGGATCATCAGCAGGCCCAGCAGGGTGGCGAACAGCATGCCGCCGATCACGCCGGTACCGATGGCGTGGCGGGAGTTGGCGCCGGCACCGGTGGAGATCGCCATCGGGATCACGCCCATGATGAACGCGAACGAGGTCATCAGGATCGGGCGGAAACGCAGGCGGGCCGCTTCGATGGTGGCATCGCGCAGGGTCTTGCCCGCGGCACGCTGTTCCACCGCGAACTCCACGATCAGGATCGCGTTCTTCGCGGCCAGGCCGATCACCGTGATCATGCCGATCTTGAAGAAGATGTCGTTGGGCAGGCCGCGGATCATCGACAGGCCGATGGCACCCAGCACGCCCAGCGGCACGACCAGCAGCACCGCCACCGGGATCGACCAGCTTTCATACAGGGCGGCCAGGCAGAGGAACACCACCACGACGGACAGCACCAGCAGCAGCGTCGCCGCGTTGCCCGCCAGGATTTCCTGGTAGGACATGCCCGACCAGTCATAGCCGTAACCGGCCGGCAGGTCGTTGTTGACGATGTCTTCCATCGCGGTCATCGCTTCACCCGAGCTCTGGCCCGGGGCCTGCGAGCCGACGATGTTGATGGCCGAGTAACCGTTGTAGCGGCTCAGCGATGGTGGGGCCGAAACCCATTCCGACTTGACCACCGTGTTCAGCGGGATCATGGCATTGGTGCCGTCGGCATTGGTGGTCAGGCTGGAGGGGCTGTAGAAGCTCTTCAGCGATTCCTGGCCGGTGCGGTACGGCGCGTCGGCCTGCATGGTCACGCGCTTGATGCGGCCCTGGTAGAAGAAGTCGTTGACGTACACCGGGGCCAGCATCAGCTGGATGGTGCTGTACACGTCCGACACCGACATGCCCATCGACTGCGCCTGCACGCGGTCAACATGCAGCGCCAGCTGCGGGGCGTTTTCCAGGCCGTTCGGGCGCACGCCGGTCAGCTTGTCGCTTTCCTGCGCCGCCTTGCCCAGCAGGATGTTGCGCGCCTGGGTCAGCTGTTCGTAGCCCTGGCCACCACGGTCCTGCAGCCACATGTCGAAGCCGCCGAACTGGCCCAGGCCCTGCACGGTCGGCAGGTTGACCACGAAGATCTGCGCTTCCTTGATGCCGTAGAACGCGCCGTTCATGTTCTGGATGAACTCGGGCACGGTGACCTTGCGGTCGGCCCACGGCTTGAGGCGGATGAAGCCCATGCCCACGTTCTCGCCCGAACCGACGAAGCTGAAGCCGGCAATCTGCATCAGGCCTTCGTAGCCTTCCTGGTCCTTCAGGATGCCGCGCATCTGCGAGAAGACTTCGTTGGTCTGGCCCTTGGTCGAGCCCGGCGGCAGCTGCACGATGGCCAGTGCGTAGCCCTGGTCTTCTTCCGGCAGGAAGCTGCCCGGCATGCGGGTGAACAGGAAGCCGCACAGTGCGGTGAGCACCACGGCCAGGATCATCCAGCGCGGCGCGTGCTTCACCGCCGAGGTGATGTGGCCGACGTAGGTCCCGCTGATCTTGTCGTAGTACTTGTTGAAGGTACGGTAGACGATGTTCGGGTTGTCGTTGTGGGTCGGCTTGAGGAAGGTCGCGCACAGGGCCGGGGTGAAGCCCAGCGCCAGGAACGCGGAGAACGCCATCGAGATGGCGATGGTGAGCGCGAACTGCTTGTAGATCTCACCGGCCGCACCGCCCTGCAGGGCCGAGGGGATGAACACCGCGGCCAGCACGACGGTGATGGCCACCACCGCGCCGGTGATCTGGGTCATCGCCTTCTGCGTGGCCGGCTTCGGCGCCAGGCCTTCCTCGGTCATGATGCGTTCGACGTTCTCGATGACCACGATCGCGTCATCGACCACGATGCCGATCGCCAGCACCATCGCGAACAGGGTCAGCTGGTTGATGGTGAAGCCGATCAGCCACATGCCCAGGAACGTACCCAGCAGGGCCACCGGGATGACCAGGGTGGGAATGATCGTCGCGCGGAAGTTCTGCAGGAAGATCAGCATCACCAGGAACACCAGCAACACCGCTTCGAACAGCGTCTTGACCACTTCCTCGATGGAGATCTTGACGAAGGTGGTGCTGTCGTACGGCGAGAACCAGCTGACGCCGGCCGGGAAGCTCGGCTGCAGCTCGTCCATCTTGGCGCGCACGGCATCGGCCACGTTCAGGGCGTTGGCGCCCGGCAGCAGCTGGATGGCGAAGGCACCGGCGGCCTGGCCGTTGTACTGGGTATCGAAGCCGTAGTTGTTGGCACCGAAGGCGACGCGGGCGATGTCCTTGAGCAGCACGCGCGAGCCGTTGGCGTTGGCCCGCAGGATGATGTTCTCGAACTCTTCAGGCGAGCTGAAGCGGCCTTCGGCCGAAACCGTGGCAGTGAAGTGGCCATCCGGCGAGGGATCCGAACCCAGCGAACCGGCCGCGAACTGCACGTTCTGCGCGCGCACCGCCGCCAGCACTTCGCTGGCCGACAGGCCGTAGCCCTGCATCTTTTCCGGGTTCAGCCAGATGTTCATGGCGTACTCGGAACCGAACTGCTGGGTGCTGCCGACGCCGGGGATACGCGAGACCTGGTCGAGCACGCGCGAACCGACGATGTCGTTCAGGGCGTCACGGCTGATCGTGCCGGTGTCCGAACGCAGGCCGACCACCATCAGGAAGCCGGCGTTGGCCTTGGCCACCACCACGCCCTGCTGGGTTACTTCCGAAGGCAGTCGTGGCGTGGCCAGCGACACCTTGTTCTGCACCTGCACCTGGGCGATGTCCGGGTCGGTACCGGTCTCGAAGGTCAGGGTGATCTGCGCACGGCCGTTGGAGGACGAGGACGAGCTGAAGTACAGCAGGTGATCGATACCGGTCAGCTGCTGCTCGATCACCTGGGTGACCGATTTTTCAGTGGTGTCCGCGCTCGCGCCCGGGTAGGTGGCCTGGACGGTCACCTGCGGCGGGGCGATGTTGGGATAGGACTCGACGCCGAGGTTGAGGATCGCGATCACGCCGCTGAGCGAGATCAGGATCGCCACCACCCAGGCGAAGACTGGATGTTCGATGAAAAATTTAGGCATGACGGAAGGTTCCCGTTACTGCTTGTTCGATTCGGTGGCGGCAGGCTCGGCCTTGTCGGCAGCCTCCGGCTTGGCCGGCGCCTTCTCGGCGCCGCCTGCAGCCGCGGCTGCCGGGGCTGCACCGGCAGCGGCGGGCTGGCCGTTGGCATCCTGGCCCGGGGTCCAGGGCTTGGCCGTGGCCGGCGCCCCTTCCTTGACCTTCTGCACGCCCGCCACCACGACCTTGTCACCGGCGGCCAGGCCGTCGCTGACCATCCAGTTGCCGCCCTGTGCGCCTTCGGTCTTCACGTTCTTGCGCACGACCTTGCCGTCGGCGCCGACCACCATCACGAAGCCGCCGGCGCTGTCACGCTGCAGGGCCTGCTGCGGGATCAGGAAGGCGTTGTTGCGCTCGCCCAGGTTGGCCTGGAAGCTGACGAAGGCACCCGGCAGCAGGATCTTCTGCGGGTTGGGCAGCACCGCGCGCAGCGAAACCGCACCGGTGGCCGGGTCGACCGTGGTGGACGAGAAGTCCAGCGTGCCGGCTTCGCCGTAGGCGGTGCCATCGGACAGCTTGACGTTGACGGTGGCCTTGCCATCGCCGGACAGCGCCAGGGCGCCACGGGCCTGCTGCGCACGCAGCTGGCTCAGTTCGTCCACGCTCAGCGAGAAGTTCACGTACAGCGGGTCGAGCTGGTCCACGGTGGTCAGCAGGGTCACGTCGCCCTGGCCGACCAGGGCACCTTCGGTGACCTGCTGCTTGTTGGCCACGCCGCTGATCGGCGAGGTCACTTCGGCATAGCCCAGGCTGATGCGCGAGGAGGTGACCGAGGCTTCAGCCTGCTTCACCGCGGCCAGCGCGGTGCGCTCGGCGGCTTCGGCGCTGTCCAGGTCGGACTTGGACACGTACTGCTGCGGCGCCAGCGAACGGGCGCGGTCGGCGGCGACCTTGGCGTTGGCGTAGGTCGCGCGGGCCGAGGCCAGCTGTGCTTCCGACGCGTTGAGGCTGGCGCGCAGCGGGGCCGGATCGATCAGGAACAGGGTCTGGCCCTGCTTGACCTCGCTGCCTTCCTGGTAGACGCGCTTGAGCAGCACGCCCGGCACGCGCGCGCGCACGTCGGCGCTGCGGAACGGGGACAGGCGGCCGACCAGTTCACGCTGCAGCGGCAGGGTCTGCGGCTTGGCGTCGATCACGCCCACCTCCGGCGGCGGGGGCGTCTGCTGTTCCGGCTTCTTGCAGGCGGCCAGCGCGACAGCAACGGCGCACGTCAAGGCAAGGGTGCGGAGTGGGGCGGTCATCAGGAGGAACTCCGGGGTTGGTTTGTAGTGGGGGCCACCGACGGCGTTGGCGCAAAGGCGCGCAGGAAGCTGTCGACGGAGAATTCTGCCCAGCGCCGACGCAGCTGCGCGTCATCGCGATGGGGGGTATGGAAACGCTGTTTGTCGAAATCCTGACCGGCGATCATGCTCAGCAGCAGTTCGGCCATGAAGTGCGGGTCGTCATGCCGGAGCTGGCCACGCATGCAAACGGTTTCAATCCATTCAGCAAGATGAAGCGTCAATGCGCCGGCACCATGCCGGTACAGCGTACGCGCCTCTTCGGGAAACTGCGCCGCATCGGCGGCAATCACCCGGCAGGCCTGTCCCACGTGCGGCTGGTTGAAATGCTCCAGGAAGTCGGTGGCGAACTGCAGAAGGCTGGCACGCAGGTCGTCAGTGCGGAGTGCACGGACCATGGCCCCGGTCGCGTGGCCGACGTGGCGCTGCATGACCCGCCGCAGCAGGTCCTGCTTGCTGCCGTAGCGCGAATAGAGCGTCTGCTTGGAGCAGCCGGCATGCTGGGCGACTGCATCCATGCTGATCTGCATGCCCTGGTGGGCCAGCAGTTCGCGCACGGCATCGAACACGCGCTGATCGCGCGCATCCAGGGCAGCGGGGAGGTAGGCCGGGTTCACGCGGTGGACTATACCGTCCAGTTCAGGATTGTGGAATCGTGCCGATAGTCCTGTCCGTCCTGACAGCGGGCGCTGCGCGCGCTTATTCCGGTAACACGGTTTGCCGATCCTGTCGGTATCGCGTCGCCGGGTGCCGACGCCATAGCGGTGCGAACTGAATAGGCGTCTAAACCGCAGCAAACCCGGCATTTCATTATTCCGTCCTGCAGCAAGGCCTTTTCCTGCAACGGGGCTACAATTTCATTTTCCCAACTGAGCAAGCGCATCGCTCTGCCATGAAACCGCAAAAAACCGCAGCCAAGACCGTGAAAAACAAAACCAAGCCAGCTGAGTCGGAGGTCGCAGTGACCGCTGGTTTCTCCCTGGAGCCGGTGTACACGGCCTTGCGCAAGCGTTACCCCGCGGCCGCGCAGGCCGAGGCAGTGGCATTCGCAGCCGATTTCTACAAGCGCATGGAGTCGGACGAGTTCCCGCACCACACCGCTGAAGAGTGGGCGGCGCTGGCGGCAGACACCCTGGAGTTCGCGCGTGCACGCAAGGCCGGCAAGGCCAACGTGCGCGTGTTCAACCCCACGGCCAAGGCCAACGGTTGGGAATCGCCGCACACCGTGCTGCAGATCATCAACGATGACATGCCGTTCCTGGTCGACACCGTCACCATGTCGCTGGCCGAACAGGGCGTGGGCGTGCATGTGCTGGGCCACCCGGTGCTGCGCTTCACCCGCGACAAGGCCGGCAAGCTGGCCAAGGTCGGCGAGGGCGATGCCGAATCGGTGATGCTGCTGGAGATCGACCGCCAGCCGGCCGAAGCCATGGCCGCCATCGAGCAGGCCATCAACAAGGCGCTGGATGAAGTGCGCGCCATCGTGCGCGACTGGCAGCCGATGAAGGACAAGGCGCTGGCGCTGGCCGACGACCTGGGCAGCCGCCAGCTGCCGGTCGACGATGCCTCGCGTGCCGAAGCGCAGCAGTTCCTGCGCTGGGCCGCCGACAACCACTTCACCTTCTTCGGCTACCGCGAATACCGCGTGGAGAAGCAGGGCAAGGAAGACGTGCTGGCGCCGCTGAACGACACCGGCCTGGGCCTGATGCGCGGCAAGGACAAGTCCGCCGCACGTCCGGTCAAGACCCTGGCCGCGCAGGGCCTGAACACCACGTCCGGGCTGAAGGACGCGCTGATCCTGACCAAGACCAATGCCCGTTCGCGCGTGCACCGCGCCGGCTACATGGACTACATCGGCGTGCTGGAATTCGACGCCAAGGGCAGGATCATCGGCGAACAGCGCTTCCTGGGCCTGTTCACCTCCAGCGCCTACAACCGTCGCCCGTGGGAAATCCCGCTGGTGCGCCAGCGCCACGAATACGTGATGAAGCAGTCCGGCCTGGCCCCGGCCAGCCACAGCGGCAAGGCCCTGCGCCACATCCTGGAAACCCTGCCGCGCGAAGAACTGTTCCAGTCCAGCGAGGACGAACTGTTCCGCACCGCCATGGGCGTGCTGGGCCTGCAGGAGCGCGTGCGCAGCCGCCTGTTCCTGCGCCGCGACAAGTACAGCCGCTTCATTTCCGCGCTGGTCTACCTGCCGCGCGAGCGCTTCAACACCGACGTGCGCCTGCGCATCGAGGCGATGCTGAAGGAAGCGCTGCACGGTGAGTACGTGGACAGCTCGGTGGTGCTGGGCGAATCGCCGCTGGCCCAGGTGCACCTGATCGTGCGCCCGAAGCCGGGCGAAATGCTCGACGTGGATACCGCCGAACTGGAGCAGAAGCTGGCCCAGGTGCTGCGCAACTGGCAGGACGACCTGCGCGAAGCGCTGGTGACCCGCCATGGCGAGACCGAAGGCCTGCGCATCGCTGCCCGCATCGGCAAGGCGCTGCCGGCCGGCTACATCGAAGACAACAGCACCGCCGTTGCCGCCAACGATGTCAGCCAGCTTGATGCCCTGACCGGTCCGGACGACCTGCGCCTGAGCCTGCAGGCCGTGCCGCGCGAAAGCGGCGATGGCCTGCGCCTGAAGCTGTACCGCCAGCTGGATGACATCCCGCTGTCGGACGCGCTGCCGATGATGGAAAACATGGGCCTGCGCGTGATCGCCGAGCGTCCGTACCGCCTGTCGGTCGACAACGCCCCGGTGTACGTGCAGGACTTCGAGGTCGAATCGACCGCCGGCGCCATCGATGCCGCCCGCGTCGATGAAGCCTTCGGCGAGACCTTCGCCCGCGTGTGGCACGGCGATGCCGAGAACGATGGCTTCAACCGCCTGGTGCTGGCTGCTGGCCTGCATTGGCGCCAGGTCGCCATGCTGCGTGGCTACTGCAAGTACCTGCTGCAGACCGGCGTGCCGTTCTCGCAGGCGTACGTGGAAGGCACCTTCTCGCGCTACCCGCTGCTGGCCCGCCTGCTGGTGGAACTGTTCGAAGCCCGCTTCGATCCGGCCACCGGCCATGAGAGCAAGGACGACATCGCTGCCGGCCAGGCCCAGCTGAAGGCCCACTTCGATGTGCTGGCTGCCGCCGACGATGCCACCCTGAAGGTGCTCAAGACCGTCGTCGATGCGCGCAAGGGCGACCGCGATGCGCAGATGCAGGCCGCGCGCGAAGCGCTGCTGAAGCTGATGGACCGCGTGTCCAGCCTGGACGAGGACCGCATCCTGCGCTCGTTCATGGGCGTGATCGACGCGACCCTGCGCACCAGCTACTACCAGACCGATGCCAACGGCCAGCATGGCCATGTCATCAGCTTCAAGTTCGATTCGGCCCTGGTGCCGGACCTGCCGAAGCCGCGTCCGTACCGCGAAATCTTCGTCTACGGCCCGCGCGTGGAAGGTACCCACCTGCGCTTTGGTGCAGTCGCCCGTGGTGGCCTGCGCTGGTCGGACCGTCGCGAAGACTTCCGCACCGAGGTGCTGGGCCTGGTCAAGGCGCAGATGGTCAAGAACACCGTCATCGTGCCGGTCGGCGCGAAGGGCGGCTTCTTCGCCAAGACCCCGCCGGTGAACGGCGATCGTGATGCGGTGTTTGCCAACGGCGTGGCCTGCTACAAGCTGTTCATCCAAGGCCTGCTGGACATCACCGACAACATCGTCAACAACAAGATCGTGCCGCCGGTGGATGTCGTGCGCCACGACATGGACGACCCGTACCTGGTGGTGGCGGCCGACAAGGGCACCGCGACCTTCTCCGACATCGCCAACGGCCTGGCCATCGCGCACGGCTTCTGGATGGGCGATGCGTTCGCTTCCGGTGGCTCGGTCGGTTACGACCACAAGGGCATGGGCATCACCGCCCGCGGTGCGTGGGAATCGGTCAAGCGCCACTTCCGTGCACTGGGCCGTGACAGCCAGAGCCAGGACTTCACCTCGGTCGGCGTGGGCGACATGTCCGGCGACGTGTTCGGCAACGGCATGCTGCTGTCGCGCCACATCCGCCTGGTTGCTGCGTTCGACCACCGCCACATCTTCCTGGACCCGAACCCGGATGCGGCCACGTCGTTCGTCGAGCGTGAGCGCATGTTCACCGTGCCGCGTTCGAGCTGGGCGGACTACGATGCCAAGCTGATCAGCAAGGGTGGCGGCATCTTCCCGCGTACCCTGAAGTCGATCGAGATCACCCCGCAGGTGCGTGAAGCGCTGGGCCTGGACGAGAACGTCAAGGCACTGTCGCCGAACGACCTGATGAGCGCGATCCTGAAGGCACCGGTCGACCTGCTGTGGAACGGCGGCATCGGTACCTACGTCAAGGCCGCCAGCGAGCAGCACAGCGATGTCGGCGACCGCGCCAACAACGCCCTGCGCGTGAACGGTGGCGAGCTGCGCTGCAAGGTGGTGGGCGAGGGTGGCAACCTGGGCATGACCCAGCTGGGCCGCATCGAAGCCGCCCAGGCCGGCGTGCTGCTCAACACCGACTTCATCGACAACTCGGCCGGTGTGGACACCTCCGACCATGAAGTCAACATCAAGATCCTGCTCAACGATGTGGTGCGCGCCAAGAAGCTGACCGTCGAGCAGCGCAACAAGCTGCTGGCGTCGATGACCGACGAGGTCGCCGATCTGGTGCTCAACGACAACTACCGCCAGAACCAGGCCCTGAGCCTGATGGAGCGGATGGCGGTCAAGCGCCTGGGTTCCAAGCAGCACTTCATCCGCACCCTGGAACAGCAGGGCCTGCTTGATCGCCAGATCGAGTTCCTGCCGTCCGATGCCGAGCTGTCGCAGCGCAAGGCACGCGGCCAGGGCCTGACCCGTCCGGAACTGTCGGTGCTGCTGTCCTATTCCAAGCTGGTGGCGTTTGCCCAGCTGCTGGATTCGGACATCCCGGAAGATCCGTACCTGTCCAAGGAACTGCAGCGCTACTTCCCGACCCCGCTGCAGAAGAAGTACGCCGACGCGATGGAGCGTCACCGCCTGAAGCGTGAAATCATCGCCACGGCCGTGACCAACCAGACCATCAACCGCATGGGCGCCACCTTCCTGATGCGCATGCAGGAAGACACCGGCCGCACCATCGCCGAGGTTGCCAAGGCGTACACCATCAGCCGCGAAACGCTGGATGCCCGCGCGCTGTGGGCACAGATCGACGCCCTCGACGGCACCCTGCCGGAGTCGGTGCAGATCGACGCACTGGAAGTGATCTGGAAGCTGCAGCGTTCGTTCGTGCGCTGGCTGCTGTCGCGCCCGGGCCCGATGCCGGGCATCACCGAGGCGGTCAACCGCTACCAGGGTCCGTTCAACGACATCCGCGTTGCTTCGGGTGTGCTGCCGGATTCGCAGCGTCCGACCTACGAAGCCCTGGTGGCCGAGTGGAAGGAAAAGGGCCTGCCGTCCGCGCTGGCCCAGCAGCTGGCCGAACTGCACTTCCTGGAGCCGGCGTTCGACATCATCGAACTGGCCCGCACCCGCAAGCTGAAGCCGGTGGACGTGTCCAAGATCCACTTCCGCCTGGGCGATGCCCTGCAGCTGCCGTGGCTGTTCGAGCAGATCGACGCGCTGGAGGTCAACGGCCGCTGGCATGCCGTGGCCCGTGGCGTGCTGCGTGACGAACTGGCCGCGCACCACCGCAACCTGGCCGGCCAGGTGCTGGGTACCAAGGGCAGCAGTGCTGAAGCCAAGGTCGCCAGCTGGATCGGCCGCGACGACAGCAGCCTGCGCTTCACCCTGTCGATGCTGGCCGAACTGGCCGAGCAGAAGACCCTGGACTACCCGACCGTGTCGGTCGCGGTGCAGCGCCTGGGCCAGCTGGCCGCGCATGGTGCGTAAGCGCATTCGCGCTGACGCCCCACGGTTTGCTCTGCAAACCGTGGGCCCCATGCCAACCATGCTCCCAGACCCCCGCGCCGTTGGCGCGCCCCCCTGACTCAGGGGGGCTCCTGATCTGCAGCAGTTGGAGGAACGGCCCCGCGAAAGCGGGGCCGTTCTGCATTGCCTGGTCCTGCCGGCCAGCGGCCCGCACGACCGGGTATGCTCTTGCTGGCACACCCACCCGGATCCACCGATGAGCGACACCCCCCGCATCGCTTTCCTGGCCAGCACCGCCGAACCGGCGCAGATGGCCCGCGCGGCGATGGTTTCCCGCTACGGCGACCACGCGCCCGACCAGGCCGATGTGCTGTGCCCGCTGGGCGGCGACGGCTTCATGCTGCAGACCCTGCATCGGCATGGCCGCCTGGGCAAGCCGGTGTTCGGCATGAAGCTGGGCACCGTCGGCTTCCTGATGAACCAGTACCGCGCCGAAGACGATGTGGTTGCACGCATCGCCCGCGCCGAGCCGGCCAACCTGCGACCGCTGGAAATGCTGGCGCTGACCGAATCCGGTGCGAGCACCGGTTCGCTGGCCTACAACGATGTCTCGCTGCTGCGGCAGACCCGCCAGGCGGCACACATCGGCATCGATCTCAACGGCCAGGAACGGGTGGCCGAGCTGATCGGCGATGGCGTGCTGGTGGCCACCCCGGCCGGCAGCACGGCCTACAACTATTCGGCGCACGGCCCGGTGCTGCCACTGGGGTCGCATACCATCGCCCTGACGCCGTTGGCTCCTTACCGGCCGCGGCGCTGGCGCGGAGCCATCCTCAAGGCCGACACCGAAGTGCGCTTCCGTGTGCTTGATCCCTACAAGCGCCCGGTCAGCGTCACTGCCGATTCGCACGAGACCCGCGACGTGGTGGAAGTCACCATCCGTGAGTCGAAGGAGCACCGGGTGACCCTGCTGTTCGACCCGGAACACAACCTGGAAGACCGGATCCTGAGCGAACAGTTCGTTTTTTGACGACAATACGCTGCCGGCCCCGCCGATCGCTTGAAGGACCCCCACCGATGGGCGACAACTCCCCCCGCCTGCTGACCGTCGCGGTGACCTCGCGCGCGCTTTTCGACCTGGAAGAAAGCCATGCGCTGTTCGAGAGCGATGGCGTAGCGGCCTATGCCGAGTACCAGCGCCAGCATGAGGACGACATCCTTGGCCCCGGCGTGGCCTTTCCGGTGGTGCGCAAGCTGCTGGCGCTGAACCAGGGTGCCAGCCCGGAGAACCCGCGCGTCGAGGTCATCCTGCTGTCGCGAAATTCGGCCGATACCGGCCTGCGCATCTTCAATTCCATCCAGCACTATGGGCTGGGCATCATCCGCGCGACCTTCACTGCGGGCGAGCCGACCTGGCCCTACGTGAAGCCGTTCGGCACCGACCTGTTCCTGTCGGCCAATCCCGAATCGGTGCGCAGTGCGCTGCGCCATGGCATCGCGGCGGCGACCATCCTGCCCAAGCCCCCGGGTGAAACCGCGGCGGCTGCCGCCGACCAGATCGATATCACGCGCCCGGCCGGGCAGCTGCGCATCGCCTTCGATGGAGACGCGGTGATCTTCGGCGATGAGAGCGAGCGGATCTCGCGCGAGCAGGGGGTTGAGGCCTTCGGTCGCCACGAGCGCGAGCGCGCCCGCGAGCCGCTCAGTGGTGGCCCGTTCCGCGGCTTCCTGTCGGCCCTGCACACGCTGCAGGAAGTGTTCCCGGCGGGCGACAGCGCGCCGATCCGCACCGCGCTGGTCACCGCGCGTTCGGCCCCGGCGCACGAGCGGGTGATCCGCACCCTGCGCGAGTGGGGCGTGCGCCTGGACGAGGCCCTGTTCCTCGGCGGCCGCCACAAGGGCCCGTTCCTGCAGGCCTTCGGCGCGGACATCTTCTTCGATGATTCGCAGCACAACATCGACAGCGCCCGTGAACACGTGGCCGCCGGTCACGTCCCGCACGGCGTGGCCAACGAGGGCTGAAGCGGATTCGACGGGTGGGTGCCAACCTTGGTTGGCATCGCCGGGCATGGCCCGGCGCTACCGGATGGGGCGGGCCGCGGTGGTAGCGCCGGGCCATGCCCGGCGAGCGCAGCGGCATGGGGCTACGGGCTTCCCGACATCCCCAGCTGCAGGTCCACCACCTTCCAGCGCAGGCCCTGCGGCTCCAGCACCACCTTCATCGGTGGTTCGCCGGGGCCGCGCTGGACGTCGATCACGAAGCGGTCCAGCGCCTCGAAATGGTGTTCGGCATTCTTCAACGGCCGCGCCGGTTCGGTCGGGCCGAACGCATCGCCGCCCTGCAGTTCATTGCGGCCGCGCTTCCACAGCACGTGGCCCTGCAGCATCGCGCCGATGCCGGTCGGCGTGACCATGGTGTCCACCGCCGCACCTCCCAGCTGGTCACCCAGCCCGTACAGCAGCGCGCCGAACGGGCTGGCCGCCACGTCCGGCCCCGCCTGCCGCACCAGGTAATCGTTGAGCTGGGCGCGCAGGCTGCTGCGTACGCGCGGAAAATCCATGTAGCGCTCAAGCCGCGCGGTATCGCGCTGCTCGATGGCCTTGGACAGGCCGTGCACGGTCAAGTACGGGCCACTGAACCACCAGGCGGCCACGGCCAGGACGAGGGCAACCAGAATGCCGATGAGTTTCTTCATGGCGCCCAGACTGCCGCAACTGCGGCAGCGGCAGGTTAAGCGTCAGTGACTGGGTGAGCCGCTGCCATCGCCGAAGGCGGCCACCAGCCGCTGCCGATCGGCGCCATCCAGCGCCTCCAGGCGGGTCTGCAGCACCTGTTCGAGACTGGCCACGCGGGTGGTGCCGAGGATGCCGCTGGCCACGCCGGGATGCTGCAGTACATAGGCGAAGGCGGTCTGCGCCGGCTGCTGGCTGTGCACCGATGCCACCGCGTGGCGCATCGCGCGTGCGCTGCGCATCAGTGCGCGGCTGCTGGGTTTCAGCCAGGTGCGCGCCAGGTACCAGGCGTCGGCCAGCCGGGGCAGGCGTGGCCGTGCCGGCAGCAGGTGGCCCTGGGCGAGCACCGTACCGGCCAGCACGCCGATGCCGGCGGCGGTGAGCTGGTCGATCAGCGGCTCGCGGTCCTGCTGCAGGGCGTTGTAATCGAGCAGTACCACGTCGAAGGCCTCGGGGTGGGCGATCATCCAGCGCAGCGTCACCGCCGAGTGCGTGTTGATGCCGGTGCAGCGCACCAGGCCGCGCTCGCGCAGGCGCTGCAGCGCGGCCAGCAGGTCATCGTTGATGTCGTGCTCGCTGGCGCCATGCAGCTGGTAGATGTCCAGGTAATCCAGCCCGAGGTTGCGCAGCGACGCCTCGCAGCTGGCGGTGATCGCCGCCGCGGAGAAATCACGCTGCTCGGCACCGCTGATGCCGGCCTGGCCGGTCAGCGTGCCGCCCTTGCTGGACACCACCAGGGACTCACGCGGAAAGCGTGCCAGCAGCGGGCGCAGGATGCGGCCCAGGCGCGGCTCGGCATGGAAGCCGGAATAGTTGTGGCCGGTGTCGAGCAGGTTCACGCCCTGTGCCAGGGCGTGCTCGACCACGGCGGCCGCAGCGCCTTCCGCGAAGCGGCGGTGGCCCCAGAAACCGGAACAACCCAGGCCGATCGGCGACACCTGCAGGCCGGTGCGGCCGAGCACGCGCCGCTGCCGGGCCAAAGGCAGTGCCTGCACCATCAGAATTCCAGGTCCAGGGCGGCGCAGAGGTAATCGACGAACGGCCCCAGTGCGGCCAGATCCTTGCCCAGGGTGGACAGCAGCCGGGGGCCGGTCATGGTGTCGTCGTCCAGCGAGCGCCACATCACCCAGTTGCGGTGCTTGAGGTCGTCGATGAACTCGAAGTCGGCGGGGAAGCCGCGCGGCGGCCGCACCAGTTTCTCGGTCTGCTCGAAATCAAAGCGCTTGCGCAGGGCCGGCGCGTGCGCAGCCGCCTTCCAGCTGCCCGGGTTGTCGAGGATGAAATGACGGATGCGTCGCTGCGTGTCCGGCTCCGGATGCCACAGGCCGGCGCCAACGAAACTCTCGCCCGGCTGCAGGTGGATGTAGAACGAAGGCGCGGCCACTTCGCGGCGACGCTCATGGAACAGGCGGGCGCCCTGCCAGGTCTTGTACGGCGACTTGTCGTTGGAGAAACGCGCGTCGCGGTGGATGCGGAACAGCGAACCGCCGACACCGCGCGTGTCCGAACGGAAGTGGTCGCTGACTTCGGTCAATGCTGGCTGCAGATCGCCCAGCAGGCGCAGGAACGGCTGCCGCACATGGTCTTCGTACTGCTGGCGGTGGTCGTTGAACCAGGCCTTTTCGTTATGCCGCGCCAGGCTGCGCAGGAACTTGAAACTGGCGTCGGAGAAATACGTGCTCACAGCGTCTCCTGCAGGTGATGGCCCCAGTCGCGCAGCGACTGCAACAGGTCGGCCCGGCGCGCGTCATCGGGCGCTTCGGCGGCCAGCGCGTCGATCTGCTGCTGGTACTGGGGCAGGTTCAGTTCGCCCAGGCCGCTCTCGCCGAGCAGGCGCTGGCGGCGGTAATCCTGCCAGCGCTCGCGTTCATCCGGTGCGAGGCTGTCGGGATGGTTGCGTGCGCGGTAGCGGAACAGCAGCTCGGGCAGGCGCGGGTCGCGGAAGCGGCCTTCCAGCGCAGCCAGCTGCTGCGGCGCACTGGTGCGGGCCAGAGCCAGCAGCGGCTTGTCGCCCGCCCCGAGGAAGCCGTCATACAGCGAGGCGTCCACGTCGGACACGGTGGCCGGCCGCGGCTGGTTGAAGACCTGGCGCGCCTTCTCGGCCAGCGGTGCGGCAACCGCGCGCAGGCGCTCGGCCTTGGCTTCGATCGCGGCCACATCCAGGCCCAGGCGTGCGTGGTCGTCGGCGCGCAGGTGGTTCCAGGCCACCAGCGCCGGCACCTTGTTCAGATGCACTTCCTTCAGCGGCACGCGTGCCACGCCCTCGGGCAGTTCGCTGGCGCGCATGTACAGGCGCTGGGCGATCACTTTGGCCGGCAGCTCCAGCAGGTCATCGATTTCGCCTTCCAGGTCGAACACGATCACCCGGTTGTTGATGGTCGGGTGCATGGCCAGCGGCAGCACCGGCGCCGCACACAGGCGGCTGGCCGGGTAGCGCATGGAAATGTGCAGCACCGGGTTCATCGCGGCCACGTCCAGCAGGCTGCCGACGAAGCGCTTGTCGCGCAGCTTCAGTGCGTAATCCCACAACCGCGGCTGCGACTGCTTGAACAGCCGCGCCATGCCGATGGTGGCGCGCACGTCCGAAAGCGCCTCGTGGGCATCGCCTTCGCGCACGCCGTTGGCTTCGGCCAGGTGCTCCAGCTTGAACGAGGTCGCGCCATCTTCGCGCAGCGGCCACTGGATGCCCTCCGGGCGCAGAGCACGCATCATCCGCAGCATGTCCAGCAGATCCCAGCGCGAGTTGCCGTTGCGCCACTCGCGCTCGTACGGGTCGTGGAAGTTGCGGAACAGGCCGTAGCGGATGAACTCGTCGTCGAAGCGCAGGGTGTTGTAGCCCAGCGCGCAGGTGCCCGGCCGCGACAGCTGCTCGTTGATGCGGTCGAAGGCCTCGGCTTCGCTGATGCCCTCGGCCATGGCCTGCTGCGGGGTGATGCCCGTGACCAGGGTGGCCATGGGTGACGGCACCAGGTCATCGGCCGGGCGCACGAAGAAACTGACCGGCGTGTCGATCACGTTCAGATCGGCATCGGTGCGCATCGCCGCGAACTGCGCGATGCGGGTGCGGCGCGGGTCCTGGCCGAAGGTTTCGAGATCGTAGAACAGGAAGCTGTCGGCCATCAGTGTGCGCCCTCCAGGACCGGCAGCTGCGCGTGGATCTGCGCTTCCAGCGTGGCCCAGTCGATGTTGTCCAAGGATTGGTGGCCTGCGGTGGCCGCCACCAGCATGTCGCGCTGGATCTCCGTGCGGCGCAGCGCTTCGGCATACGGCGTGTGCAGGAAGGTGACCATGGTGTAGTGCGGCACGAAGCGCGTGGGCCAGCGCCGCTGCAGTTCCTGTTCCAGCTCGCGCTGCAGCAGGAAGGCCGGATCGGCGACGCGGTCGCGCATCTCCAGGTAGTTCTCCAGCGCCATCTGCTGGATGGCACGTGCATTCGGCTTGCGCTCGGCTTCGAAGGCGGCAAAGGCGCCTTCCAGGTCGTCCGCCTCCTGCAGGTGGCGGGCCAGTGCCACGCAGTCCTCGAAGGCGCAGTTCATGCCCTGGCCGTGGAACGGCACCATTGCGTGCGCGGCATCGCCGATCAGCACGGCGCGACCGGCCTGGTGCCAGCGCTGCAGGGTGAGCGTGCCCAGCAGGCCGGGCGGATGCTGTTCCCAGTCCGCGCGCAGGTCCGGGATCAGCGGCAGCGTGTCGGCGAACTCGCGGGCGAACAGTGCCTCGGCCTGCGCACCGGTGTTGACCGTGGCAAAGCTCGGCTCGCCCTTGTTGGGCAGGAACAGGGTGACGGTGAACGTGCCTTCGTGGTTGGGCAGGGCGATGCACATGTAATGGCCGCGTGGCCAGATGTGCAGCGCGTTGCGCTCGATGCGGAACCCGCCGTCGGCCGCAGGCGGGATCTCCAGTTCCTTGTACGAGTGGTCGAGGAAGGCAATGTCCTCGCCCAGCGGCGCACGCCGGTTCATGGCTGCGCGCAGTGCCGAACCGGCCCCGTCGGCACCGATCAGCGTGTCGAAACGGATGTCGTGCGGGCTGTCGTCGCGGTCATCGATGAAGCGCGCATAGCCGGCATCGAAATCGACGGTGTGCAGGCGGCGATGGAAGTGCACGGTGGCGCCGGCCTGTTCGGCCAGTTCCAGCAGCGTGGTGTTCAGGCCGCTGCGGTGGATCGACCAGATCACTTCGCTGTCGTCGCGCCCGTAGCGCTGCAGCTGCGGTTCGCCCTCGCGCGGGTGCACCATGCGGCCGCGCATCATCACCGCGCGGGCCATCACTTCGTCTTCCACGCCGGCCTGGCGCAGCGCGTTGCGGCCGCGCTCAGCCAGCGCCAGGTTGATCGAGCGGCCGCTTTCGTAGTCCGCCACGCGCGGGTCGCCACGGCGTTCGTACAGGGTGATCCGCCAGCCCTGGCGGGACAGCAGGATGGCCAGCAGGGAACCGGCCAGGCCGGCACCGATGATGCTCAACGAGCGGGATGCATGTGCGATCAACGAACTGTCCAGCAAGAGGTGGGGGAGCGGCTTACAGGCCGGCCCAGGCTTCCACTTCCTCGACGAAGTGGTGCACGTCCAGGTAGCGGTTGTAGAGCGGGGTGGGCGAAATGCGGATCACGTCCGGCTCGCGCCAGTCACCCAGCACGCCGATGGCGCGCAGGTGTTCGAACAGGGCGCGGCCACGCTCGCGGCCGGCGAGCACCCGCAGCGAGAGCTGGCAGCCGCGGCGTTCCGGCTCGGATGGGGTGACGATGTCCAGCACCTGCGGCAGGCGCGCCCGCACCAGGGCGTCGAGCAGGCCGGTGAGGGCCAGCGACTTGCGGCGCAGCGCCTCCATGCCGGCCCGCTCGAACAGGTCCAGCGATGCACGCAGCGGGGCCAGGCCGAGGATCGGCGGGTTGCTCAGCTGCCAGCCTTCGGCGCCGATGGCCGGGGTGAACTGCGGTGCCATCTGGAAACGGGTCGCTTCATCGTGGCCCCACCAGCCAGCGAAGCGGGGCAGGGTGGTGTCGCGGTGGTGGCGCTCATGCACGAAGGCGCCGGCCACGGCGCCCGGGCCGCTGTTGAGGTACTTGTAGTGGCACCACACCGCGAAGTCCGGCGCGACATCGTGCAGGTGCAGCGGCAGGTTGCCGACCGAATGGGCCAGGTCGAAGCCGATGCGGGCGCCCTGCAGGCGCGCGATGCGGGTGATCGCATCGAGGTCGAAGGCCTGGCCGGTGCGGTACTGCACGCCCGGCCACAGCACCAGCGCCAGGCGCGGGCCGTGTTCGCCGATGGCGCGTTCGATGGCGGCCATCGAGATCGTGCCGTTGGCTTCATCCGGTTGCACTTCCACCAGGCAATCGGCCGGGTCGAAACCGTGGAAGCGGATCTGCGCTTCCACCGCATGGCGGTCGGTCGGGAACGCGCCGGCTTCCATCAGGATGACCGGGCGCTCGGCAGTGGGCCGGTAGAAGCTGACCATCATCAGGTGCAGGTTCACGCTCAGCGTGTTCATCGCCACCACTTCGCTGGGCAGCGCACCGACCACGCGGGCCAGCTGCGCGCTGACCAGGCGGTGGTAGGACAGCCACTGGGTGGGGCCGGTGAAGTGGCCTTCCACGGCGAGCTCGCCCCACTGTTTCATTACTTCCTGCACGGCGCCCTGCGCGCCACGCGGCTGCAGGCCCAGCGAGTTGCCGACGAAGTAGGTCTGTTCGCCGCCGCCATGGCGCGGAATCAGGAATTCATTGCGCAGCGGGCGCAGCGGATCGGCGGCGTCCAGGGCGATGGCGTGGGTGCGGCTGAGCAGGTCGGACATGGTCGGGCAACAGGCTGCAACGGGGCTGCCAGTGTAGCGCCTGGGGCCTGCGTGATGCCGCGCGGTGCGCTCGCCGGGCGTGGCCCGGCGCTACCCGTAGATCATGCGCACCGGTAGCGCCGGGCCGTGCCCGGCGAACGTTCAGCCCGCCGCCGGTACCGGCAGCGGATCCACATGCCCACATTCGCTGCAGGTGCGCAGTTCCAGGCTGGCCTGGTAGCGCGCGAACACCTTGGGCAGGTCGGTCTCGATGTTCTGCAGCGGGAAATACTCTTCGTGCAGCTTGTGGTTGCAGCGCTCGCAATGCCAGATCACGCCGTCCTTCTCATGCGGCAGGCGTTTGCGCTCGACCACCAGGCCGATGCCGCCAGGCGGGCGCCGCGGCGAATGCGGCACCTTGGCCGGCAGCAGGAAGATCTCGCCGGCGCGGATGGGGATGTCACGTACTGCGCCATCCTCCTGCACCTTCAGCACCATCTCGCCTTCCAGCTGGTAGAACCACTCCGGGCCTTCGTCGTAGTGGTAGTCGGTGCGCGAGTTCGGCCCGCCCACCACCATCACGATGAAGTCGCCGTTGTCGATCATCTTGTTGCCCACCGGCGGCTTCAGCAGGTGGCGGTGTTCTTCGATCCAGGCGTGCAGGTTGATCGGCGAGGCGAGCATGGTCGGTTCCCCTGGGAGGTCAGTCGCGCTTGCCCTTGCGCGGCACGTAGGACAGGGCCTTTTCGTAAGCCGGCTGCAGGTCTTCCTGCGACCCCACGTCGATGCCCATCTCGCGCACGCGGCCGTCCTTCAGGCTGTACACCCAGCCATGCACCATCAGCTTCTGGCCGCGGGCCCAGGCGTCCTGCACGATGGTCGAGCGGCACAGGTTGGCGACCTGCTCGATCACGTTCAGTTCGCACAGGCGGGCGTGCTTGAGCTCATCAGTCTCGATGGCGTCGATGATCGCGGTGTGCTTCTGCATCACATCACCCACGTGGCGCAGCCAGTTGTCGGCCAGGCCGACGCGGGTGTTGTGCAGGCAGGCGTGCACGCCGCCGCAGCCGTAGTGGCCGACGATCAGGATGTGCTTCACCTTCAGCTGGTCTACCGCGTACTGCACCACGCTCAGGCAGTTCAGATCGGTGTGGGCCACGACGTTCGCCACGTTGCGGTGCACGAACACTTCGCCCGGCGCCATGCCGATGATCTGGTTGGCCGGCACGCGCGAATCGGAACAGCCGATCCACAGGTATTCCGGGTGCTGCTGCTTGGCCAGCTGGTGGAAGAACTCGGGGTCTTCCTTCTCGATGCGGTCGGCCCAGTCGCGGTTGTTCTGCAGCAGCTTGTGGATGTCTTTCATGTTCGGGTCCCTGGCGTCGGGTGGGCGAGGGGCGTGGCCGTCCGGCCGCGCCTTCGCGGGAAACAATGCGCTCAGTCGCTGGCGGCGGTCTGCGCGCGGTGCCAGCGCATCCACTGCGCCAGCTCGGTGAAATGCGGGGAGTCGAGCTTTTCCAGTTCGGCGATCACCGCCTGCTGGTTGGCCTCGGGGTGGTTCTGGCTCAGTTTCAGCTTCAGCTGTACCTGTTCGACCTGGAAGCGGAAGCCGATGATGCCGCGCAGCTGGCGACGGTGGTCGTCACGCTGCGGCTCGAACTGCCAGGCCTGGCCGACGCTGGCTTCGAAGCGGTCGCCGATGTCGGAGACCAGCTGGGCCAGCTCGTCGGTATCGTCGAAACGCTGCAGCTGGCCGCGCAGTTCGGCGGCAGCATAGTTCCAGGTCGGCACGCGCGAGGCGGCTTCCTTGTCCGGGTACCAGCTGGCCGATACATAGCCATGCGGCCCGTCCACCAGCACCTTGGCCGCGCCGTCATGGCGCGCCTGCGGGTTGGCCCGGGCCCAGTGGCCGCGCAGTTCGATCTGGTCGCCGTCGCGCCGGTACAGCACGGGCACGCGGGTCAGTTCGGGCAGGCCGTCGTCACCGGTGGTCAGCACGGTGACGAACGGATCACGCGCCAGCAGGCGATCCAGCCAGAGCAGGTCGGTCGCGGCGAAGTCGCGTGGGGTGAACATGGTTTGCGCCTCAGGCGCGCGCGCCCAGCGACTGGATCATGCGCCCGCGCAGGCCTTCATCGCTGCCGGCCTGCGGCGGCTGCACTTCGTGCAGGCTGAAGCCGCGCACCAGGGCGTCTTCTTCGTCCAGGCCGTCGTACTCGACGAACTCGGCGTCGAACAGCTGCGAACGCGCGGTGTCTTCGCTGTCATAGCTCAGCGTGTTGCCATCGCTGTCGAGCACTTCGGCGGTGCCGGCCGGGCGCACGCGCAGGCGGGCCCAGATCAGGGTGTTGCCGAGGCTGGCCAGCCACCAGCTGTCACGGGCGTCGTTGTTGTTGTCGTTCATGTGTGCGTTACCAGAGCGAAGCCACCCAGAGCAGGGCAGCCATGCCCAGTCCGGCCAGCAGGGTCAGCAGCGATACCCAGGCCGGCGTCGCCAGCCCGGACAGCGAACGGTCCGGCTGCTGGCGGTAATCGCGGCGGAGCAGCCAGGCCAGGGCATCGGGCTTGAGGAAGGCGCCATTGCCGAAGCGCGCGGCGAGCGCCGGATGGCGGTCGCGCACGTGCACCAGGGTCAATGGCCAGAAGATCACGAAGGCACTGAACCCGGCCACTGCGACGCCGACGAAACAAAGGGCGAAGAACAGGGTCATGGGGCAGTACCTCCGTGGTCGTAGGGGGCTTAGAAGTCCGCGCTGCCCGGGGCGCGCGGGTAGGGGATCGCATCGCGGATGTTGGACAGGCCGCAGACGTAGACCACCAGGCGCTCGAAGCCCAGGCCGAAGCCGGCGTGCGGCACCGAACCGTAGCGGCGGAAATCGCGGTACCAGCTGTAATGCTCGCGATCCAGGCCGAACTGGGCCATGCGCGCATCCAGCACGTCCAGGCGCTCTTCGCGCTGGCTGCCACCGATGATCTCGCCGATGCCCGGAGCCAGCACGTCCATCGCGGCGACGGTCTTGCCGTCGTCGTTCAGGCGCATGTAGAAGGCCTTGATGTGCTCGGGGTAGTTGGTCACCACCACCGGGCGACCGACGTGTTCTTCGGTCAGCCAGCGCTCGTGCTCGGTCTGCAGGTCCAGGCCCCATTCGACCGGGAAGTCGAACTTCTTGCCCGACTTCTGCAGCAGGCTGACCGCATCGGTGTAGTCGATGCGCTCGAACGGTGCGTTGATGAAGTCTTCCAGCTTGGTGATCGCGTTCTTGTCCACGCGCTCGGCGATGAAGGCCAGGTCGTCGCCGCGCTCGTTCAGCACGGCACGGAACAGGTACTTCAGGAACTCTTCGGCCAGGCGCGCGTCTTCGGCCAGGTCGGCGAAGGCGATTTCCGGCTCGATCATCCAGAACTCCGCCAGGTGGCGGGTGGTGTGGCTGTTTTCGGCGCGGAAGGTCGGGCCGAAGGTGTAGACCTTGCTCAGCGCCAGGCAGTAGGCCTCGACGTTCAGCTGGCCGGACACGGTCAGGAAGGTTTCCTTGCCGAAGAAATCGCGGCTGAAATCGATCGCGCCCTTCTCGTCGCGCGGCAGGTTCACCATGTCCAGGGTGGACACGCGGAACATCTGGCCGGCGCCTTCGGCGTCGGACGTGGTGATGATCGGGGTGCTGATCCAGTTGAAGCCGTTCTCGTGGAAGAAACGGTGCACGGCCTGGGCCAGGCAGTTGCGGATGCGGGTGACCGCGCCGAACAGGTTGGTGCGCGGGCGCAGGTGCGCCACTTCACGCAGGAACTCCGGCGACATCGGCTTGGGCTGGATCGGGTAGGTAAGCGGGTCTTCGACCCAGCCGACCACCTCCAGCGCGCTGGCCTGGATCTCGAACGACTGGCCCTTGCCCTGCGACTTCACCAGGGTGCCGGTGGCGATGACCGAGCAGCCGCTGGTCAGGCGCTTGATCTCGTCGAAATTGGCCAGGGTGTCGTTGGCCACGACCTGGATCGGCGCGAAGCAGGAACCGTCGCTCACATTGACGAAGGCCAGATTCGCTGAACCGCGCACCGTGCGCACCCATCCGCGTACCGTGACTTCGCCGCCTTCCGGGATCTTCCCGGCAAGCGCATGTTCAACGCTGACCACCGTCATGACTTGAATCCTCTGCTGATCGACTCGATCTGTGAACACGGGAGTTTACCGGTTGCAGCGTTCTGCTTGCGAGGCATTTCTGCGCCCCTTGGCTCCTTATAATGTCCCCGTACCCTTGGAGTAAGCCTCATGGCCGTCAGCCTGACCCCCATCGCCTTCGAGCGCGTGCAGCGCTTCGTCGCCCAGACCCCCGGCGCCCTGGGCCTGCGCTTCGGCGTGACCAAGACCGGCTGCTCCGGCTGGGGCCACGTGACCGACCTGGCTCGTGACGAGCGTGACGGCGACACCGTGTTCGACCAGGACGGCGTGAAGATCTATGTCGACGCCAAGAGCCTGGCCCTGGTGGACGGCACCGTGATCGACTTCGGCAAGCACGGCCTGAGTGAGACCTTCACGTTCAGCAACCCGAACGCCACCGCCGAGTGCGGCTGCGGCGAAAGCTTCACCACCGACGCCGACAAGGCCTGAGCCTCGCCCGGCGCTACCGGAGCCTGCTTGGGTAGATGCCGACCTTGGTCGGCAGGGAAGGAATCCACGGATGGAACGACCGGTCTTCACCTATCACCCGAACGCCTACGCACTGTCCTTCGAGGATATCGACGGTGTCTGCGACTGCTGCGGCGAGCCGCGGACGCTGCGCTACCGGGGGCCGTTCTACACACGCCTGCGCCCGGATTATCTGTGCCCGTGGTGCATCGCCGATGGCAGGGCCGCGGCCCGTTACGGCGGCGAGTTCACTGGCTGGAGCGATATCGAGGGGGTGTCGCCGGACCCGGCCGACCCGCCGCCGACCATTGCCCGCCCGCTGCTGCTGGAAATCTGCGAGCGCACTCCCGGTTATGCCTCCTGGCAGCAGTCGGTCTGGCTCAGCCACTGTGAACGGCCCTGCGCCTTCCTCGGCTATGCCGGCAGCGAAGACCTCCAGCCCATCCTCGACGAGGTCCGGCCGGACGTGGCCGAGGTCAACCCGCGCGACGCCGACTGGGTGCTGGAGCATCTGAGCCGGGATGGCGGGATGGTCGGGTGCCTGTTCCAGTGTCTGGAATGTGGCCAGCACCGCCTTCATGTCGATCTGGGGTAGCCCGGGGCGGGTTCAGGTTGCCTGGCCCCGGCCGGTTGCCCGGCACCCCCATCTGCGCCATAATGCGCGGCTTCCTGCCTTCCTGGCGGGAACCCTTGCCCCACCGCGGTAACCACGGCGGGGGGCTGTCCGGCCGCAAGGCCACATCCGAAAGGTAGAAAAACATGAGTCGTCATTACGAAATCGTGTTCATGGTCCACCCGGACCAGAGCGAGCAGGTCCCGGCCATGATCGAGCGCTACAAGTCGCTGGTCGAGAACGGCAACGGCACCATCCACCGTCTGGAAGACTGGGGCCGCCGCCAGCTGGCGTACCCGATCCAGAACCTGGTGAAGGCGCACTACGTGCTGCTGAACATCGAAGCCGACCAGGCCGTTCTGAACGAACTGACCGAAAGCTTCCGCTTCAACGACGCCGTGCTGCGCAACCTGGTCATCAAGCGTGACGAGGCTGACACCGAGCAGTCGCTGATCATGAAGAGCAAGGACGAGAAGGGTGACAAGCCCGAGCGTGGTGAGCGTCGTCGTCGTGATGACGAAGAAGGCGAAACCACCCCCGCCGCTGACAACGATGCCGGCGACGACGCCGCTTCGGCCGCCTAAGGAGCACTGACATGTCCAAGTTCTTCCGTCGCCGCAAGTTCTGCAAGTTCACCGCTGAAGGTGTCAAGGAGATCGATTACAAGGATCTCAACACCCTGCGCCAGTACCTGACCGAGAACGGCAAGATCGTGCCGAGCCGCGTCACCGGTACCAAGTCGAAGTACCAGCGCCAGCTGGCGACCGCCGTCAAGCGTGCTCGCTTCCTGGCCCTGATCCCGTACACCGACAACCACGACGTCTGATGCCCGGCGGGGCGGCCCGGTGCCGCCCCCGCTGTGCCAGCTATTCGGACAGCCTTTGTTGCGGGGCATTGCCTCGCTAACGAATAACTTATCTGGAGCAATACCATGCAGCTGATCCTCCTGCAGAAAGTCACCAACCTCGGCAACCTGGGCGACCTGGTCGACGTGAAGCCGGGCTACGGCCGTAACTTCCTCGTGCCGCAGGGCAAGGCCGTTCCGGCCACCGAGAGCAACAAGGCCGAGTTCGAAGCCAAGCGCGCCGAATACGAAGCCAAGGCCCAGGCCATCCACGCCGACGCTGACGCCCGCAAGGCCAAGCTGGAAGGCGCGAGCGTGACCATCGCCGCCAACGCTTCGACCGAAGGCAAGCTGTACGGCTCGGTCGGCGCCCGCGAAATCGCTGATGCCTTCACCGCTGCCGGCTTCGAGCTGAACAAGAGCGAAGTCATCCTGGGCGAAGGCGCCTTCCGCAACATCGGTGAGTACGACGTCCTGGTGCACCTGCACGCCGACGTCGAAACCACCGTCAAGGTTGTGGTTGAAGCCGAAAAGGCCTGATCCCAAGCCGCAAGGCCTGGTGTCACCAGAACGGGCGCCCGCAAGGGTGCCCGTTTTGTTTTTTTGGGCCCTGTCCGCGCGGCCGGGCCCGGGTAATGTTCCACGCCCCTCGTAGAACACAGCCACATCGGTATACTCAGGGCGTCACACCCGTTCCACGGCCAGCGATCCCAGCAGGATCAATGACTTGGAGGGTAAGCAGGCCGCTCGCCGGCCCCAGTCCGGAACCTCTATGCGTCTTTCCACGATCAAGCTGTCCGGCTTCAAGTCGTTCGTCGATCCGACCACCCTGCACCTGCCGACCAACATGACCGGCGTGGTGGGGCCCAATGGCTGCGGCAAGTCGAACATCATCGACGCCGTGCGCTGGGTCATGGGCGAAAGTTCGGCCAGCCGCCTGCGCGGCGACTCGCTGACCGACGTGATCTTCTCCGGTTCCAACGCCCGCAAGCCGGTCTCGCAGGCCACCGTCGAGCTGATCTTCGACAACTCGGACCACACGATTTCCGGCGAGTACGCCTCGTTCAACGAAATCTCGGTCAAGCGTACCGTCAGCCGCGACGGCAGCAGCAACTATTATCTCAACGGCACCAAGTGCCGCCGCCGCGACATCACCGATCTGTTCCTGGGCACCGGCCTGGGGCCGCGCAGCTACTCGATCATCGAGCAGGGCATGATCAGCCAGATCATCGAGGCGCGGCCGGAAGACCTGCGCGTGTACCTGGAAGAGGCCGCGGGCATCTCCAAGTACAAGGAGCGCCGCAAGGAAACCGAAACCCGCATCCGCCATACCCGCGAGAACCTCGACCGCCTGGGCGACCTGCGCGACGAGATCAGCAAGCAGCTCGAACACCTCAAGCGCCAGGCCCGGCAGGCCGAGCAGTACCAGGCGCTGCAGGAAGAGCGCCGGGTCAAGGATGCCGAGTGGAAGGCCTTGGAGTTCCGCGGCCTTGATGGCCGCCTGTCCAAGCTGCGCGAAGGCCTCTCGCAGGAAGAAACCAAGCTGCAGCAGCTGATCGCCGACCAGCGCGAAGCCGAGGCCCGCATCGAGACCTCGCGCGTGCGCCGCGAAGAGGCTGCCGACGCGCTCAATACCGCGCAGGCCGCCGTCTACCAGGTGGGCAGCACCCTGGCCCGCGTCGAGCAGCAGATCCAGCACCAGCGCGAACTGTCGCAGCGCCTGCACAAGGCGCGCGATGAAACCCGGCAGGCATTGTCCGAGCTGGGCCAGCACATCAGCGGCGACGAAGCCAAGTTGATGGTGCTGCGCGAGGCGGTCGACGATGCCACCCCGCAGCTGGAAGCGCTGCAGGAAGAAAACGAGATCAAGCAGGAAAGCCTGCGCGAGGCCGAAGACCGCCTGGCCAGCTGGCAGCAGCGCTGGGAGCAGCACACCTCGCAGAGTTCGGAAGCTTCGCGCGCCGGCGATGTCGAGCGTACCCGCGTGGACTACCTGGACAAGCAGATCCTCGATGCCGACCGCCGCCGCGAAGCGCTGGCCGCCGAGCGCGCCGGGCTGGACGTGGATGCGCTGGAGGAGGCCTTCGAACAGCTGCACCTGCAGCACGAAACGCAGAAGACCGCGCTGGACGAACTCGGCGAGGACGTCGAGCAGCGCAAGCAGGGCGTGGCCGCCGTGCAGGAACAGCAGCGCACGGGCCAGAACGAACTGGCCGAGCTGCGCAAGCAGGCCAATGGCCTGCGTGGCCGTCTGGCCTCGCTGGAAACCCTGCAGCAGGCCGCACTCGGCCAGGAGCAGGGTGCCGCCGTGGCTTGGCTGAAGGCGCAGGGGCTGGATTCGGCCGCGCGCGTGGGCGAGCGCCTGGACGTCGACGCGGGCTGGGAAAATGCCGTGGAAAGCGCGCTCGGCCAGTTGATCGAAGGCGTGCTGGTGGATGATCCGGCGCGCCTGGTCGATGCACTGGGCGAGCTGGGCGACGGCCGCATCGCGCTGGTGGCCGACGATGCCGGTGAGTTGAAGGTGGCGCCGACGTCGCTGGCGGCGCGCGTACGCGGCCCGGTCGCGATCCGCCGCCTGCTGGCGCACCTGCACGGTGCCCGCGATCTGGCCGAAGCGAAGACGCTGCAGGCCGGCCTGCCCGAGGGCGATTCCATCATCACCCAGGGCGGCGAGCGCCTGGGCCAGGGCTGGCTGCGCGTGTCGCGCTCCGGTGCGGCCGAGCAGGGCGCGCTGCTGCGCGAACGCGAGATCAACGAACTGCGCGAGCAGATCGAGCAGCTGCAGGACCGCGAGGCCGAACTGGAAGAACGGCTTGCTGGTTTCCGTGACCAGCTGCTGGCAGCGGAGCAGCAGCGCGAGGACGCGCAGCGCTCGCTGTACCAGGCCCATCGTGCGGTGTCCGAGCTGGCCGGCCAGCTGCAGGGCCAGCAGGGCAAGGTGGAAGCAGCGCGCACGCGCATCGATCGCATCGAAGGCGAGCTGGTGCAGTTGCTTGAAACACTGGACATCAATCGCGAACAGGCGCGCGAGGCGCGCTCGCGGCTGGAAAACGCCGTCAGCAGCATGGGCGACCTGGAGTCGACACGGCAGGGCCTGGAAGGCGAGCGCCGCCAGCTGACCGATGCACGCGACCTGGCCCGCGAAGCGGCGCGTTCCGTGCGCGAGCGCTCGCATGCCCTGGCCCTGACCCTGGAATCGCAGCGTGCCCAGGTGGCATCGCTGAGCCAGGCGCTGGAGCGCATGAGCACGCAGCGCGGCCAGCTGGATTCGCGCCTGGGCGAACTGCATTCGCAGCTGGACGAAGGCGATTCGCCGGTCGAATCACTGCAGTCCGAACACCAGAACGCGCTGGAAGAGCGTGTGCGCGCCGACCGTGTGCTGACCGAAGCGCGCACGCTGCTCGATGGCATCGATGCCGAGCTGCGCAATTACGAACAGACCCGCCACCAGCGTGACGAGCAGGCACTGGCCCAGCGTGAGCGCATTTCGCAGCGCAAGCTGGACCAGCAGGCCTTGGTGCTCAGCGCCGAGACCCTGCAGGGCGCGGTGGAAAAGGCCGGTTTCGTGCTGCAGGACGTGCTCAACGCGCTGCCCGATGATGCCCGCCTGGGCGACTGGGAGCAGGCGGTGCACCAGATCGATGGCCGCATGCGCCGGCTGGAGCCGGTCAACCTGGCCGCCATCCACGAGTACGGTGAGGCCTCGCAGCGTTCGGACTATCTGGACGCGCAGCACACCGACCTGACCACTGCGCTGGAAACCCTGGAAGACGCCATCCGCAAGATCGACCGCGAAACCCGCGGGCGCTTCAAGGACACCTTCGACCGGGTCAACGCCGGCGTGCAGGCGCTGTACCCGCGCCTGTTCGGCGGCGGCCATGCCTACCTTGAACTGACCGGTGAAGACCTGCTCGACACCGGCGTGACCATCATGGCGCGCCCGCCGGGCAAGCGCGTGTCCAGCATTTCGCTGCTGTCCGGCGGCGAGAAAGCGATGACCGCGGTGGCCCTGGTGTTCGCCATCTTCCAGCTCAACCCCGCGCCGTTCTGCCTGCTGGACGAGGTGGATGCGCCGCTGGACGAGGCCAACGTCGGCCGCCTGGCCAACATGGTCAAGGAGATGAGCGAGAAGGTGCAGTTCCTGTTCGTCAGCCACAACAAGGCAACGATGGAGGCGGCCCACCAGCTTTCGGGCGTCACCATGCGCGAGCCGGGCGTCAGCCGCCTGGTCAGCGTGGACCTGGAAGAAGCCGCGCGATTGGCGGGCGCGGCATGACGTGCCATTCTAGTTACCTGAATGAACTAGCCGGAGTACCTACCGAATGACCGACACGGCACTGTTGCGCATCGGCATCCTGGCCGCCGGCCTGCTGCTGGTTGCTGCGATCTTCCTGTTTGGCCGTCCGAAGAAGAAGCCGCAGGGACGTCGCGTGGAGAGCGCGGAACCGACGGCCGGCGAGCGCCACGAGCCGGTGCTGGGCGAAGACGGCGTGGCCCTGGCCGAGACCCGCAGCGAGCCGGGCCTGGGCGATGAAGCCCAGCAGGCCGAGCTTGGCCTGGCCGATACCGATGCCGGCAGCAGCGATCTGGGCAAGCGCGCGACCCAGGACTTCGACAAGATCGTGTCGTTGTTCGTGGCCGCCCGCGCCGGTGAGCAGCTGCGTGGCGAGGACATCGTGGTGGCGGCCGAGAAGACCGGCCTGGTGTTCGGCCACATGAACGTGTTCCACCGCCTGGTGGAAGGCCATCCCGAGCGCGGCCCGATCTTCTCGATGGCCAGCATCATGAAGCCGGGCAGCTTTGACATGGCCAACATCCGCGCCATGGAAACCCCGGCAATCGCCTTCTTCCTCACCTTGCCGGCCCCGCTGACCGCGCTGGATGCCTGGGAAAAGATGCTGCCGACCGTGCAGCGCATGGCCGAGCTGCTCGATGGCGTGGTGCTGGATGACAGCCGCAACGCCCTGGGCCGCCAGCGCATCGCCCACATCCGCGACGAGCTGCGTGCCTACGACCGCCAGCACCAGGCCCCGCCGCTGACCAAGACCCCGCGCTGGTAAGCGCGTTTTTTCCGGTGTGCCGACCAACGGTCGGCACCCACCCGGGTAGATCCACGCCATGCGTGGATGGGTTACGCCGGCACGCCAGTGACTTTCGCGAATGCGCGGCGGAACGCGGCCATTTCCTCTTCGGTGCCCACGGTCACCCGCACGCGTTGCGGCCAGATCGGCCAGCTGCGGCCGATCACCACGCCGTCGTCGGCCATCGCCTTGGCGAACGCGTTGCCGTCGCGCTGCACGTCCACCACGAAGCAGTTTGCTTCCGACGGCACGCAGCTGAAGCCGCGCTTGCCCAACCAGGCGATGGTGGCTTGCCGGGCCTTGGCATTCTGCAGTCGCCGCTGCGCGATCAACCCGGGATCCTGCAGGCTGGCCAGCGCGGCCGCCAGCGCCGGCACCGGCAGCGGGTTCTCGCCCAGGCTGGCCAGTTCGCGCAGCCGGTCGGGATGGGCCGCCGCCACGCCCAGGCGCAGGCCGGCCATGCCGTAGAGCTTGGAGAACGTACGCAGCACGATCAGGTCATCGCGCTGGGCCACCTGTTCGATCAGGCTTGGCTGATCGCTGTACTGCAGGTAGGCCTCGTCCACCAGTACGCGGGTGCTGGTCGGCTTGTTGGCCAGCAGCCAGGCCAGTTCGGCCGGCGGGCTGATCGAGCCGGTGGGGTTGTTCGGATTGCACACATACACCAGCCCCGTCGGCTGCGCATGCGCCGCAGCCACCATCGCGCGCAGGTCGTGCGCACCATCGGCGCGCAGCGGCACCTTCTGCACATGAGCGCCACGCGCAGCGGCCATGTCACCGAGCGTTTCGAAGGTGGGGTCGGCTACCACCAGCGCGGCCTGCGGGCCGGTCCACAGCGTGGCGGCGCGGTTCAACGGCTCGCTGGAACCCGGGTAGAGGCGCACATGATCGGCCGGGATGCCGGCCTGGGCGACGAAGGCATCGCGCACCTGCCCCGCCAGGGCGAACTGATACCGGCCGCTGCCGGCGATGCTGTCGCGTGCCGCCTGCTGGGCGGCGGGCGAGGGGCCATACGGGCACTCGTTGAAGTTGAGCAGGACCGGGCCGGCGGCAGCGGGTGCCGCGGCAGGCTGGGCCTGGCCGAGGCGGGGCAGGCTGCTGCCGGCGGCGACAAGGCCGACCCCGGCCAGTTGCAGGAAGTGGCGGCGGGAAGCGGGCAGGGACACGGGCAGGATTCCGGAGGGCAACCGCAGCACGCTAACGCTGGTTGGGGGCGGGCGGCAACCCGGCGGTTCGGCGCGGGCATGACGGGGCCTGGCGCCCGGGCGCGGTAGAATTCACGGCCATCCCAGAAACACCGGATCCCGATGAGCCCCAGCCCCGCCGAACGCGCCGAAGACCTCCGCCGGCAGATCGCCCAGGCCAACCGCGCCTACCACGAGCTGGACGCGCCGGAGATCCCCGACGTCGACTACGACCGGCTCGTACGCGAGCTGGAGGCGCTGGAGCGCGAGCACCCGGAACTGGCCGTGGCCGACAGCCCCACCCAGCAGGTGGGTGCGCGCCCGTCCGGCCGCTTCGCCGAGGTGCGCCATGCGGTGCCGATGCTGTCGCTGTCCAACGCCTTCAGCGATGAGGAAGTGGCCGATTTCGTGCGCCGCATCGACGAGCGCCTCGGCCGCCGCAGCCTGCAGTTCTCGGCCGAACCGAAGATGGACGGGCTGGCGATCAGCCTGCGCTACGAAGACGGCGCGTTCGTGCTGGGCGCGACCCGTGGCGATGGCAGTACCGGCGAGGACGTGACCGCCAACCTGCGTGAGATCAACGATATTCCCAAGCGCCTGCAGGGCCAGGACTGGCCCGACGTGCTGGAAGTGCGCGGCGAGGTCTACATGGCCCGTGCCGATTTCGAGGCCTACAACGACCGCGCGCGCCTGCACGGCGGCAAGGTGCTGGCCAACCCGCGCAATGCCGCGGCCGGTTCGCTGCGCCAGCTGGATGCGAAGATGAGTGCGCAGCGCAGGCTGAGCTTCTTTGCCTACGGCACCGGCGACGTGCAGGGCGGTGAACTGCCCGACACCCATTCGGGCACGCTGGCGCAGCTGGGGGCCTGGGGCTTCCCGGTGAGCGAGCTGTGCAAGGTGGTGGACGGCACTGACGGCCTGCTCGGTTACTACCGTGACATCGGCGAGCGCCGCGACGGCCTGCCGTTCGATATCGACGGCGTGGTCTACAAGCTCGACGATCGCGCCGGCCAGCAGGCCATGGGCTTCGTCTCGCGCGCGCCGCGCTGGGCCATCGCGCACAAGTTCCCGGCGCAGGAACAGAGCACCACGGTCGAGGCGATCGAGATCCAGATCGGCCGCACCGGTGCCGCAACACCGGTCGCGCGCCTGGCGCCGGTGGCAGTGGCCGGCGTGATCGTCTCCAACGCCACGCTGCACAACGCCGACCAGATCGCACGCCTGGACGTGCGCGTGGGCGACAGCGTGATCGTGCGCCGCGCCGGTGATGTCATTCCCGAAGTGGTCAGCGTCATCCTCGACCGCCGCCCGCAGGGCACCACGCCGTGGCAGATGCCGACCCGTTGCCCGGTGTGCGGATCTGAAATCGTGCGCGAAGAAGGCGCTGCCGCGTGGCGCTGCTCGGGTGAACTGAGCTGCCCGGCGCAGCGCAAGGAAGCCATCGCGCACTTCGCTTCGCGCCGCGCGATGGACATCGACGGCCTCGGTGACAAGTACATCGAAACCCTGGTCGACGCCGGCATCGTCAAGCGCGTGGCCGACCTGTACCAGCTGACCCGCGACCAGCTGCTGCACCTGAAGCTGGTGCTCGATGCCGAGGATCCCTCGGCGCTGGCCAACAGCCTCAAGCCGCACCTGCCGGCCGAAGGCAGCGGCGATGTGCTCAATGCCGTGCTCAAGCTGGACGGCCAGGACCCGGCATGGCGCGCGCAGGCGCTGGTGCAGCCGGTGGTGTTCGAATGGAACACGAAGAAGATCGCGACCAAGTGGGCCGACAACCTGATCGCCGCCATCGATGCCAGCCGCGAGGCCAGCCTGGAACGGCTGCTGTTCGCGCTGGGCATCGAACACGTGGGCGAGAGCACGGCCAAGGCGCTGGCGCTGTGGTTTGGTGATCTGGCGCTGATCCGCCGCCTGCCGTGGCCGCTGTTCAAGCGCGTGCCGGATATCGGTGGCGAAGTGGCGCGCTCGCTGGGGCATTTCTTCGAGCAGGAAGGCAACCAGCAGGCCATCGACGCGCTGCTGCAGGTCGGCCAGGTCCGCATCCGCGATGGCCACCCGCCGAGCGCCAAGCTGCGCGAGGGCCTGGACCTGGCCCAGCTGCTGGTGGAGGCCGAGATTCCCGGCATCACCCGCCTGCGTGCGGAAAAGCTGGTCGCCGTGCTGCCCAGCGCACAGGCGGTGCTGGACGCCGAGCATGGCCAGTTCGTCAACGCCGGCCTGCCCGATGACACCGCGCGTGGCGTGGCCCAGTGGCTGGACACCGATGGCCATGGCGCGATGCTGCTGGCGGCGGAGACCGAGATGCAGCACATCCTGGCCAAGGCGCCGGCGCTGGCGGAGGTCGTCGCTGGTCCGCTGGATGGGCAGACCGTGGTGCTCACCGGCACGCTGGCCCAGCTCACCCGCGATGTCGCCAAGGATCGCCTGGAAGCGCTGGGGGCCAAGGTCTCCGGCAGTGTCTCCAAGAAGACCAGTTTCCTGGTGGCGGGCACCGAGGCCGGCTCCAAGCTGGACAAGGCGCAGTCGCTGGGGGTGCCGGTGTGGGATGAAGACCGCCTGCTGGCCTATCTGGCCGAACACGAGTAATGACCCCGCCGGGCGCTGCGTGCGCCCGGTCTGACGCATGAGAGGACAACCGATGCAGACCGCCCCGCTGGATTTCCGCCTGGCCACCCGTGCAGACGAGGCGCTGCTGATCGCGCTGATGCGTGAGTTCTACGCCGAAGACAAGATCGAATTCGACGACGCACGCGTGCGCCGTGGCGTCGATGCACTGCTGGCCGACCCGCGCAACGGCGAAGTGCTGCTGTGGCTGGACGAGGCAGGGGAGGTCTGCGGCTACGCGGTCATCGCCATGGGCTTCAGCCTGGAGCAGGGCGGCCATTTCATGCTGCTGGACGAGCTGTACCTGGCGCATCGCGCGCGCGGCCGCGGCCGTGGCAAGCAGGCGCTGGCCACCTGCGAACAGCGTGCGCGCGGTCGCGGTGTCAGCCGCCTGCGCCTGGAAGTGAACCACCACAACGAACTGGCGCGGCGCCTGTACCTGGCCAGCGGCTACATCGATGACACCCGCGATCTGCTGACCCTGCCGCTGGACCACCCGCGCCCGGAGGGCATCCTGTGAGCGAGGCCCTGCTGCGCGCGCTGCAGCAGCGTGCCGCGCTCAACGCGCTGGTGCGCCGCTTCTTCGCCGAGCGCGATGTGCTGGAAGTGGAAACGCCGATCCTCTCGGTGGCCGGCAACACCGAACCGAACATCGACAGCTTCCATACCGATTTCAGTGGCCACGTCGATGCCGGTGGCCGCCGCCGCTGGCTGCGCACGTCGCCGGAATTTCCCCTGAAGCGCCTGCTCGCCGCGGGCGTGGGCGACTGCTACGAACTCGGCCGGGTGTTCCGCAATGGCGAGGCCGGTGGCCGCCACAATCCCGAGTTCACCATGCTGGAGTGGTACCGCGTGGGCTGGGACCACCATCGCCTGGTGCAGGAAACCGCCGAGCTGGTGCGGCAGGCGCTGGCGCTGGTCGGGCGCACGGCAACACTGCGCGTGCTCAGCTACCGTGAACTGTTCCAGCAGCATGTCGGCGTCGATCCGTTCGATGCGGACGAAGGTGCGCTGCGCACCGCGCTGGGTGACGTGCACATCGATCCGGTGGGCCTGACCCGCGACGACTGGCTCGACCTGCTGATGACCCATCGCATCCAACCGCACTTCGATGACGCGGTCATGACCGTGGTGCATGACTGGCCCGCCAGCCAGGCGGCGCTGGCGCGCATCCGCCCGGGCACGCCGCCGCTGGCCGAGCGGTTCGAGTTGTACCTGGGGGCGGTCGAGCTCGCCAACGGCTATCACGAGCTGAACGATGCAGGCGAGCAGCGTGCGCGCTTCGAACATGACCAGCAGCGCCGGCACGAACGTGGCCAGGTGCAGCCGGCGCTCGATGAGGCCTTGCTGGCGGCATTGCCTGCGATGCCCGCCTGTGCAGGTGTTGCGGTGGGCGTGGATCGCCTGCTGATGGCGATGAACCGCACGCCGCGCATCGCCGATGTGCTGGCCTTCGATTTCGCGCATGCCTGAACGCATGCGCGTGCGTTGCGCCTGAACAAAACCGACGGATTTCGCGCTTGATTCAGCAAGCACGATGATGGTCTTATCACGCCTGATGCGGGACACTGGCATCGTGATTCATCCGCTCCGTTGGGGAATGCTTTGGTCAAGTGGTTTGCGGTCGTGGCGGCACCGGTGTACTCCATGGCGATATGGGGCGGCGTGCTGCCGTCGTCGGCGTCGGCCCAGCAGGCCGGTTACGAGGGCGAAGTGGTGACCTGCGAATCGCGTGACATGGGCTGGGTGCACTGCGATATCGACGTCAGCAACGGCGTCGACCTGGTGCGCCAGTTGTCGAGCAATACCTGCATCCGTGGCAGCGAGTGGGGCACCGACCGCAGTGGCGTGTGGGTGACCCTGGGCTGCCGCGCTGAATTCCGCGCGCGTTCCGCGCAGGGTACCGCCGGCACGACTGCTGCAAGCGACGGCAAGGGCAAGCGCCTGGTGCGCCGCGTGGTGCGCTGCGAATCCAACGGCCGACCGCAGAGCTGCCCCGTGCGGCTGGATGGCGCGCCGGTTCGCCTGCTGCGCCAGCTTTCCGTGCTGCCATGCCGCGAGGGGCAGGGCTGGGGCTACAAGCGCAACGAGGTCTGGACCAGCCGCGGCTGCCAGGGCGATTTCGAGGTGGCCGACGATGACGGCCGGTTCGTCGACGTGGCGCGCAAGCTGACCTGCGAATCCAAGTCCAAGCGGCGCCGCTTCTGCGGTGCCACCATCTCCACCGGGGCGAAGGTGATCAAGCAGTTGTCCGGCACGCCCTGCGAGGAAGGCAGGACCTGGGGCTGGAGCCGCAACGGCATCTGGGTGGATGGCGGCTGCCGCGCCGATTTCTCGGTGAATTGAGCCCGCGCAGGCTCCAACCGCGCCGGGCGTGGCCCTACAATGGGCCCATGAACACTGCCACCGACCTCGACTACGCCCGCTACGACCACATCCGCCCCATCCTGTGGACCGGCGATGCCCTGCAACTGCTTGACCAGCGCAAGCTGCCGTTCGTGGTCGAACACGTGGTCTGCCATGACAGCGACGAAGTCGCCAGCGCCATCCATGCACTGACCGTGCGCGGTGCACCGGCCATCGGCATCGCCGCCGCCTGGGGCGTGGTGCTGGCAGCACGCGACGTGCAGGCCGCTGATGGTGCGCATGCACTGCAGCAGCTGGAACCGGCCCTGCAGCGGCTGAACGCCTCGCGCCCCACCGCGGTGAACCTGGCCTGGGCGCTGGCGCGCATGCGCCGCTGCCTGACCGCCGCCGGCGCCGACTGGAAGGCACTGCTGGAAGCCGAGGCCCAGGCCATCGCCGAGGAAGACCTGGCCGCCAACCGCCACATGGGTGCGCTGGGTGCGGGCCTGATCGAGGCCGGCAGCGGCGTGCTCACCCATTGCAATACCGGCTCGCTGGCCACCGCCGGCTTTGGCACCGCGCTGGGCGTGATCCGTGCCGGCATGGCCCAGCACCGCATCGCCCGCGTGTTCGCCGGTGAAACCCGGCCGTGGCTGCAGGGTGCACGCCTGACCGTGTGGGAGCTGCAGCAGGACGGCATCGACGCCACCCTGATCGCCGATTCGGCCGCCTCACACCTGATGAAGACCGGCGCGGTGCAGTGGGTGATCGTCGGCGCCGACCGCATCTGCGCCAACGGCGATACCGCCAACAAGATCGGCACCTACCAGCTGGCCATTGCCGCCCGCCACCACGGGGTGAAGTTCATGGTCGTGGCACCGTCCTCGACGGTGGACATGGAGACCGTGGACGGCAGCCAGATCGAGATCGAGCAGCGCGACCCGGGCGAGTTGTACGGCGTGGGCGGCACCCGCACCGTGGCCGAGGGCATCGCCGCCTGGAACCCGGTGTTCGATGTCACCCCGGGCGAGCTGATCGACGCCATCGTGACCGAGCGCGGCGTCATCCTGAACCCGACCGCCGGGAACATGCGCGCGGCCTTCGGCGGCTGAGGCCGCGCGGGGTCGGATGCCTGTAGAGCCGAGCCGACGCTCGGCTCAGCCGGGGAATCCGCCGCAGCCGAGCATGGGCTCGGCTCTACAGGGGCGCCATGGACCCCTAAGTTCCTGATTTGTGCCGGTAAAATCCCCGTAAAGGGAGGCGGAAAACGGCCTGTTGTGGTAGTATCCACAGGTTGAATCGAGGTTCCGGCACGACCCCCTCCCGCAGAGGGCTGCGCCGGACTGGACCGCTACCAGACAACGGAACCCGAATGGCAGAAACCGCCAAGGAAATCATCCAGGTCAACCTGGAAGACGAGATGCGCAAGAGCTACCTCGATTACGCCATGAGCGTGATCGTGGGCCGCGCGCTCCCGGATGCGCGCGACGGCCTCAAGCCGGTGCATCGCCGCGTGCTGTTCGCGATGAACGAGTTGAACGCGCACAGCAACAAGCCCTACTTCAAGTCGGCGCGTATCGTCGGTGACGTCATCGGTAAGTACCACCCGCATGGCGATCAGTCGGTGTACGACACGCTGGTGCGTCTGGCACAGCCGTTCTCGCTGCGTTACATGCTGGTCGATGGCCAGGGTAACTTCGGCTCGATCGATGGCGACTCCGCCGCGGCGATGCGATACACCGAAGCGCGCATGTCGCGCCTCGCGCATGAGCTGATGGCGGACATCGACAAGGAAACCGTCGATTTCCAGCCCAACTACGACGAAAAGGAACTGGAGCCGACGGTCATGCCGACCCGGTTCCCGAACCTGCTGGTCAACGGTTCGGCCGGTATCGCGGTGGGCATGGCCACCAACATCCCGCCGCACAACCTGAGCGAGTCGATCAACGCGTGCATCGCGCTGATCGACAACCCGGAGATCGACGTCGACGGCCTGATGGAGTACATCCCGGGCCCCGATTTCCCGACTGCCGGCATCATCAACGGCACCGCCGGCATCGTCGCCGGCTACCGCACCGGCCGTGGCCGCGTGCGCATCCGTGCCCGTGCCGATATCGAAGTGGCTGACAACGGCCGCGAATCGATCATCGTCACTGAGATTCCTTACCAGGTGAACAAGGCGCGTCTGATCGAGAAGATCGCCGAGCTGGTCAAGGAAAAGAAGATCGAAGGCATCAGCGAGCTGCGCGATGAGTCCGACAAGGACGGCATGCGCATCTACATCGAGATCAAGCGCGGTGAATCTGCCGAGGTTGTGCTGAACAACCTCTACCAGCAGACGCAGATGGAATCGGTGTTCGGCATCAACATGGTGGCGCTGGTCGATGGCCGCCCGCAGTTGATGAACCTCAAGCAGATGCTCGAGGCCTTCGTCCGCCACCGTCGCGAAGTGGTTACCCGCCGCACCGTGTTCGAGCTGCGCAAGGCGCGCGCCCGTGCCCACGTGCTGGAAGGCCTGACCGTCGCGCTGGCCAACATCGACGAGATGATCGAGCTGATCAAGACCTCGCCCAACCCCAACGAAGCGCGCGAACGCATGCTCGCCCGCCTGTGGGAGCCGGGTCTGGTCGGTTCGATGCTGGGCGCCGCCGGTGCCGAAGCCTCGCGTCCGGAAGACCTGCCCAAGGGCGTGGGCCTGATCGAGGGCGGCTACCAGCTGACCGAGATCCAGGCCACCCAGATCCTGGAAATGCGCCTGCACCGCCTGACCGGGCTGGAGCAGGACCGCCTGACCGACGAGTACAAGCAGCTGCTGGAAGTGATCGCCGGGCTGATCCACATCCTGGAAGATCCCGACCGCCTGCGCCAGGTCATCCGCGAGGAACTGGTCAACGTCAAGGCAGAATTCGGCGACGAGCGCCGCACCGAGATCCGCCACAGCGAAGAAGACCTGGACATCCTCGACCTGATCGCGCCGGAAGACGTGGTGGTCACCGTGTCCCACGCCGGCTACGTCAAGCGCCAGCCGGTGAGCGTGTACCGCGCGCAGCGCCGTGGTGGCCGTGGCCGCAGTGCGGCGGCGACCAAGGAAGAGGATTTCATCGAACAGCTGTGGCTGGTCAACACGCACGACACGCTGCTGACCTTCACCAGTTCGGGCAAGGTGTTCTGGCTGCCGGTGTACCAGCTGCCCGAAGCCGGTTCCAACGCCCGCGGCCGTCCGATCATCAACTGGATCCCGCTGGAACCGGGCGAACGCGTGCAGGCCGTGCTGCCGGTGCGCGAATACGCCGATGGCCAGTTCGTGTTCTTCGCCACGAAGAACGGTACGGTCAAGAAGACCCCGCTGAGCGAGTTCGCCTTCCGCCTGGCCCGCGGCAAGATCGCGATCAACCTGGACGAGGGCGATGCGCTGGTCGGCGTCGGCCTGACCGACGGCGAGCGTGACATCCTGCTGTTCGCTTCCAACGGCAAGACCGTGCGCTTCGGCGAGGACAAGGTCCGCTCGATGGGCCGTACCGCCACCGGCGTGCGCGGCATCAAGATGCCGGCCGGCGAGGAAGTGGTCAGCCTGATCGTGGCCGAGAGTGCCGGCGGCAGCGAGGATGAGAACGAGGACGACAACGGTGTCGAGGACATCGCAGCCAATGGCGACGCGGTGATCGACGGCGCCGACGACGCCAGCGTGCAGTACATCCTGACCGCCACCGAGAACGGCTACGGCAAGCGCACCCCGCTGCCGGACTATCCGCGCAAGGGTCGTGGCACCCAGGGCGTGATCGGCATCCAGACCACCGAACGCAACGGCAAGCTGGTCGCCGCGGTGCTGATGGGCTCCAATGACGAGGTCCTGCTGATCTCCGACGGCGGCACCCTGGTGCGTACCCGCGGCTCGGAGATCAGCCGCGTCGGCCGCAACACGCAGGGTGTCACCCTGATCCGCCTGTCCAAGGACGAGAAGCTGCAGGCGGTGGAGCGCATGGATGCCTCGATCGACGAGGACGAGGACGAGGTGGCTGCCGCCGCCCCGGCCGCGACCGACGGCGCACCGGCTGCGGCCAGCAGCGAGGACGCCGCGCAGGAGTGATCCTGCCGCGATGTGAGGTACCCGACGACGCCGGCCTTGTGCCGGCGTCGTTGTATCTGCAGGCAAAGAACGCATTCATTTCACAGGCAGGGGCGGATAACGGTTGGCGAACCAGCGGACGATGCCGTCCGCAGTGACCCCCGTCCAACCGACCATCCGGTCGCGCCCTGGAGCCTGAAATGCCTGCCGCCCCCGCTGCCGTTCCCCCCGAAGACCCCTCCCGCACGCCGCGTCGCCGGCACCCGGTGGCCACCCTCCTGTCCCTGCTGCTGATCCTGCTCGGCGCGGTCATCGGCGGCCTGGGTATCTGGCTGCTGACGCTGGGCGGTTCCTGGTACTACGCCATTGCCGGTGTGGCCATGCTGGCCAGCGGTGTGCTGCTGTGGGGCAACCGCCGCAGTGCCGCGCTGCTGTTCGCCGCCATTTTCATCGGCACGCTGCTGTGGACGTGGTGGGAATCGGGCAGCAGCTACTGGCGCTGGGTGCCGCGGCTGGGCCTGGTGACCGCGCTGGCGATCGTGATGGCGCTGCTGGCCCCGACCCTGCAGCAGCCCTTTTCGCGTCGCGCATCACGCGGTGTTGCGGCCGTCTTGATGCTGGTGTTCGTGGCGGCCTTCGCGCTCGCCTTCGTGCCGCACGGTGAAGTGCGCGGCGACCAGCCGTTCCCCGATGCCGCCGCCTCGACCGGCATCGATCCCACCGAGGACACCACCGGCCTGCAGCCCTCCGACCGCCCGGCCGACGGCGACTGGGCCGCGTGGGGCCGCAACAACGCCGCCACCCGTTTCTCGCCGCTGCAGCAGATCACCCCGGACAACGTGGCCACGCTGCAGCCGGCCTGGCAGTTCCGCACCGGCGACCTGCCCGAGAACCGCTGGGGCGCGGAAACCACGCCGCTGAAGATCGGCAACCGCCTGTACCTGTGCACGGCGCGCAACCAGTTGATTGCGCTCGACGCCAGCAGTGGCAAGGAAATCTGGCGTTTCAATCCGAAGGTCAAGGACGCTTCCATTCCCTACACCGCAGCGTGCCGCGGCGTGTCCTATTACGAACAACCGAGTGGCGCCGCCGTGGTCGATGCTGCTCTGGCGGATGCGGCCGCCGACCTCGCACTGCCGGCACCGCCGCCGACCGCGGGCGCCGCCAGCGTGCCCGGCAACCGCCCGGCCTGCACCGCACGCATCATCGAAGGCACCCTGGACGGCCGCATCATCGCCGTGGATGCCGACAGCGGAAAGCCCTGCGCCAACTTCGGCAACAACGGCCAGGTCGACATCACCCTGGGCATGGGCAACACGCCGCCGGGCTATGTGTCCATCACCTCGCCGCCGGCCATCGTGCGCGGCGTCATCGTGACTGGCCACCAGGTGCTGGACGGCCAGCGCCGCGATGCGCCGTCGGGCGTCATCCAGGCCTACGACGCGGTGACCGGCAAGCTGCGCTGGGCCTGGGACATGGATCAGCCGGAACTGACCGGCTTGCCGGCACAGGGCAAGGAGTACACGCGCGGCACGCCGAACATGTGGACCACCGCCACCGGCGATGAAAAGCTGGGCCTGGTCTATCTGCCGATGGGCAATTCCGCAGGCGACTACTGGAGCGGCTCGCGCACCGAGAACCAGAACAAGTACGCCACATCGCTGGTCGCCATCGACGTGACCACCGGCAAGCCCGCGTGGCATTTCCAGGCCGTGCGCAAGGATGTCTGGGATTACGACATGGGTTCGCAGGCCAGCCTGATCGACTACCCGACCGCGCAGGGCAAGGTGCCGGCCATCCTGCTGCCGACCAAGCAGGGCGACATGTACATCCTCGACCGCCGCACCGGCGAGCTGCTGACCCCGGCAGAAGAACGCAAGGTGCCGACTGGTGGCGTCGAACCGGAGCAGCGTTCGCCGACCCAGTTGTTCTCGCTGTACCACACGCTGCGCCGCGAGCACGACCTGACCGAGCAGGACATGTGGGGCATCACGCCCATCGACCAGCTGGTGTGCCGCATCCAGTTCCGCAAGGCGCATTACGAAGGCTTCTACACGCCGCCGAGCACCGATCATCATTCGATCGAATACCCCGGCTACAACGGTGGTTCGGACTGGGGCAGCGTGGCCATCGATACGCGGCGCGGGGTGATCGTGGCCAACTACAACGACATGCCCAACTACAACCGGCTGGTGCCGCGCGCGGAGGCCGACCGCAAGGGCTGGCTGCCGCGCGAGGCGATCACCCATGACAAGGGCGGCGCCGAAGGTGCGGGCGACCCGCAGGTGGGCACGCCGTACGCCATCGACGTCAACGCCGGCTGGCGCCTGCCGTTCACCGGCCTGCTGTGCAAGCAGCCGCCCTATGGTGGCATCCGCGCCGTCGACCTGCGCACCGGCAAGCTACTGTGGGATCGGCCGTTCGGCAGTGCGCGCGGCAATGGCCCGTTCGGCATCCGTTCCGGCCTGCCGATTGAAATCGGCACGCCCAACAACGGTGGCGCGGTGGTGACCGCCAGCGGACTGATCTTCATCGCGGCGGCCACCGACGACCTGCTGCGCGCCATTGATCTGAAGACCGGCAAGGAGCTGTGGCACGCCAAGCTGCCGGCCGGTGGCCAGGCCAACCCGATGGTGTACGAGCAGGACGGCCGCCAGTACGTGGTGATCGTGGCGGCCGGGCACCACTTCATGGAAACGCCGAAGGGCGATTACGTGATGGCCTACGCGCTGCCGAAATGATGGGGTAGAGTCGACCGTTGGTCGACTGCCCTTCGCGACCCAACTAAAACCCCGCGCCTCGCGCGGGAGTCGACCAACGGTCGACTCTACCCAGTCGGCGCCGGGTCATATTCCTACCGAAATGACGGTGAGGGGCAGGGGGAGGGTAGAGTCGACCGTTGGTCGACTGCCCTTCGCGACCCAACTAAAACTCCGCGCCTCGCGTGGGAGTCGACCAACGGTCGACTCTACCCAGTCGGCGCCAAGTCATTTCCCTACGGGATGACTGGTCTCGCGCCGATGCCAGAACGGAGCCACCATGGGCATGTTCAACCACATGCCCAGTCCACAACTCCTCATCGGCCGCCGCTCCATCATCGGCAACGTGTACGCAATTACGATGATCTGCAGAGATCGTCGTCCCATCTTCGAAGACCCAGCCAACGCCGGCATCGCGATACAGGTGCTGGAGGCAATGGACCAACAAGGGCTGACCTCGTCGCTTGCGTGGGTGGTCATGCCCGACCACCTGCATTGGCTTGCCCAGCTTCGCGAAACGTCACTCGGCTACTGCGTGCAACGCTTCAAGTCACGCAGCGGTTTGCTCATCAACCAACATCGCGGAAGCGCCGGGGCCCTCTGGCAGGCGGGCTACTTCGACCATGCGATCCGCAGTGAGGAATCACTGCGAAAGCATGCGCGCTACATCCTGGCCAATCCCATAAGGGCAGGATTGGCAACCCGACTGGGCGAGTACCCGCAGGGATGGTGCCGCTGGCCGCTGGATGATAGCGACCCAGGGTAGACTCGACCGTTGGTCGACTGCGCTTTGCGACCAGGCGAAAAAGCCCCGCGCTTTGCGCGGTAGTCGACCAACGGCCGACTCTACCCGCTCGGCACGCGCCAGCCTTGGGCTAGGATGGCCGCACGCCTCGTCTGCGAAGGAATCGCCATGTTCGTGCGCTGTCTCGCCACCCGCCAACTGTTCTGGGCGCTGTTGATGCTGTTGTGCATGGGGACCGCGCACGCTGCGCGGCCCGTCCCTGAGGCGCAACGTGCCGCCGATGACTGGCTGGCTGCCTTCAATGCCGGCAGCCTTGAAGGATTGCAGGCGTTCGCCGACCGTCACGCCAAGAAGGAAGGCAGCACTCCGCAGGATTATCTGGAATTCCGCGCGTCGACCGGTCCGCTGAAACTGCTGGAGGTGCGTGAGAGCACGCCACTGCAGGCGAAGCTGCTCGTGCTCGCGCAGCAGACCGAGCGTGCGATGCTGGTCAGGGCGGAGATGGACCCGGCCCATCCGGAACATTTGAAGCTGTTCCAGCTGGAAGGCACACCCACGCCGGAACAGTACCAGCCCGCACGCGTCCCCTTGCCGACGCTGATGGCTGACGCCCGCGCCAAGCTGGACGCCTTGGCCGCGGAGGATGCGCTCTCGGGTACCGTGCTGGTGGCGCAGAACGGGCGCGTGCTGCTGGATTGGAGCGGTGGCCTGGCTGACCGCCGCGCAAACAAGGCGGTCGATGCACGGACGCAGTTCCGCCTGGCCTCGTCCAACAAGATGTTCACCTCGGTGGCCATCCTGCAGCTGGTGCAGGCCGGCAAGGTGAGCCTGGACGATACGGTCGGCAAGCACCTGCCGGACTACCCGAACAAGGCCGTCGCCGATACCGTGACCGTGCGCCAGCTGCTGACCCACACCAGTGGCCTGGGGGATTTCTTCGGCGATGATTTCGACCAGTACTCGGCCTCGCTGAAGACGCTCGATGATTACGTCCAGCGTTTCGCCAAGGATGCGCCCCAGTTCACGCCCGGCAGCCAGGACAGCTATTCAAACTACGGTTTCATCGTGCTCGGGCGCATCATCGAGGCCGTGTCCGGGCAGTCCTACTACGCCTATGTGGATGAACACATCCTGCGCCCGGCGGGCATGACCGCCACCGGCTTCGAGCCGGAAACCGTGGATGTCGTGCAGCGTGCCGTTGCCTACACGAAGAAGGAAGGCCAATGGACGCGCGAAACCAGATCGCTGCCGTGGCGCGGCATGTCGGCGGGTGGCGGCTACAGCACCGCCGCTGACATGCTGAAGTTCTGCGAGGCGCTGCGCAGCGGCAAGCTGGTGTCGCCGGCACTGCTGCGGCAGGCCACCACCGCGCAGAACCACAAGGGCTGGTATGGCTTTGGGTTCGTGGTGCAGGGGCAGGGCAGCCAGCGCCAGTACGGGCACGAAGGGGGCGCGCCGGGTTCGAACAGTGCCATCGTCGTGCTGCCCGAGCAGGGCTACGTGGTCATCGGCCTGGCCAATGTTGATCCGGATGCGGTGGGCAACGTGGTCAACTACATCGCCCGGCGGTTGCCGCTGTAGCGTTGCCGCACGACCGCGCGCTGCAGGAATGGCGCGCAGTGCGATAGGCTGGTCGATCAACACGGGTTTCATGGACGAAGCATGAGCGATCGCCACGCATTGGGTATCGAACACGAGAGCGAACTCGTTCGCCTCTACAACGCCGTCGAGGTGGGGGACCTGGACGTGGTGCGCGCCATCGCAGCCGCGCAGCCCGTCCTGCTGCGGCTGGCCTATTTCGGCAATGCCGGCAGCAAGAGCGTGCTGCACATGGCGGCGGCGAGCGGCCAGGAAGCGGTCTGCCACTGGTTGCTGGGGTGGGGGCTGCCGGTGGACGTGAGCTTCAGCGGCAACGACGGTGCGACGCCCTTGATGGCTGCCGTGAATGGCGGTCACGCCGCGGTCTGCACGTTGCTGCTGCAGGCGGGCGCCAATCCAGATGGCACCGCGCTGGTGGCCTGCCCGCCGCTGTATGCCGCCGCTGTTGCCGGGCGCGGCGATATCGTCGAGCTGCTGCTGCACGCTGGCGCCGACGTCAACCGCCTGCACCGGCAGATGAACCAGTCGTCGCTGGACGTTGCGCGCATCTGGAAGCATCCCGCGGTGGCGGCGACGTTGGAACACCAAGGGGGCAGAAGCGTGCGCGATTACGAGGGCCCCTATGTGCAGGGACCGGGCGAATCGATCATCGTCTTCGTACACAACACGGCCGGGCCGGTGCTGCGGCCGGAGTTCTCGCCGGTATCGCGTGATCCCAGGGCGTCCCTGCACGTGAGCCTGATTGACGGAAAATCCGACTTCAAGCTGCTGTTCACAACGGGACTGCATGGCGCCGGGACGCCGATGACCGAGCTGTTCCTCTGCCTGCAGGGCAACTGGCCGTTGCCGCGCACCGGGCTGGCCGATGACAGTGTGTGGCGATTCCCGGAACTGCTGCTGTCGCGCATGGTGGAGAAGCTGTTCGCGCAGGGGCCGATCGGCGAGGGGCACCTGGTGGAACGCAGCGACCCCGCGTTCACTGATCTACCGTGGCCGGAGGATGTCGACGCACTGCTGGCGGTGGACAAGCCCTGGAATCCGGTGAACGAGCGCGATTCGATCCCGCCGCACCAGCGCGTCACGCTGCTGGTGCTGGCCCCGGTGAAGTACACGCGGAAGGGCAGGCCCGATGCCGGCGCCCTGGCGACCCTGCTGGAACGCAAGCGCAAGGCCAGCTGGCGCGTGCTGTCGCTGCGGCGGGATGATCCCCGGGTCCGCCTGGCGGTCCTGCCAGACTGACCGTGTGCCGCCTCAGCGCGGCACCCGCACCATCTTCGTCATCAAGTGCTCCACCACGCCCGCAGGGTCGGCGGTGCGGCCCACGTGCGTGCTGGACATCTGCACGATCGAACTGCGCTTGGCGGTAAGGAAATGGAAGCGCGCGCGTGCCGGCAGCTGTGCGATCGGGCCGGCGTTGGCGTCGCCGCGGCAGATGGCCACGATGGCATCCAGCCACGGTTGCAGGGCTTCCAGATCAAGCGCAGGGGCGAACGCCTGCAGGCGCGCCGCATCGATCTCGATGGCCGCTTCCAGATGGCGGGCGCCAGGGCAGGACACGATCACCCCGACGTTGATGAACTCTTCGCGCTCCACCCGCGGTACCACGCGGATGACTGCATAGTCATACGTGTGAAGCGTGGGCACGGATGGCCTCCTGCACGAACACCGCACGCACCTTCAGGCGATGCTTGAGGTAGTTGATGTAGCCCTGGCGGTAAGCCTGCGGACTGTCGAAGGCCGGCTCGTCCACCAGCCAGCTGTCCGGCACCAGGCCGACGATGCGCTCGATTTCCGCATCGGGCAGGCGTGCGGCCAGCTCGGCATCCACCTCGGCAATGCGGCTGGCAAACGGCAGCAGCACATGGTCACGGATCAGCACGAAGGGCTTTTCGCAGGCGTCGCCGGCATTGGCCCAGTCGTGGTGGAAGTACATCGCCGCACCGTGGTCGATCAGGTACAGCTTGCGGTGCCAGACCATCAGGTTGGGATTGCGCGTGGTGCGGTCGACGTTGCTGGTGAAGGCATCGAACCAGACCAGGCGCGAGGCCAGGTCGGCATCCACCGGCATCGCGGCAGGATCGTAGTTGATCGCGCCGGGCAGGTAATCCAGGCCCAGATTCAGGCCCTCGCTGGCACGGATCAGGTCCTGGATCTCCGGGTCCGGTTCGGTGCGGGCGAACTCGCTGTCCAGCTCCACGAACAGGATTTCCGGAATCGGCAGGCCGACCGAGCGGGCCATTTCGCCGGCGATCAGCTCGGCGATCAACGCTTTCGGACCCTGGCCGGCGCCACGGAACTTGAGCACGGCCATGCCGTCGTCGTCGGTCTCGACCACGGCGGGCAGGGAACCCCCTTCGCGGAGCGGGGTGATGTAACGGAGGGCGTGTACGGTTCGCACGGCGGGCGTTGATGGATGGGTTGCGCGCAGTTTACCTTGGCCACCCGCGCACGGTATGCGCACGGGTGGATGGCAACGGAATGGAGCATTGCGATGGCGTGGGGTGTGGACGAAATCTATCTGGCCGCGACGGAGCGGGCCGTAGCCTGGGCAGCAGGATCGCCGTTCGCACACCTGTCCTACGTGGTGAAGGACCCGGTGGCATCCTGCGATGCACGGGAGGATGAGCATCGTCACAGCGTTGGCGCGCAGGGCCTTCTGGTGCTTCGCGGCGTAGGCAGTCCGCAAGGATTCCAATCCGGGCGCATGCCGGGGGCGATGCATTGGGACGGGCTGCGGCCAGACGCCGGGGCAGCGCCGGTCGATGCCGCCGTTGGCGCGCAGCTCCAGGCGTACATCACGCAGATGGACATGCGCGGCCTGGATGCGCCCGATGCGTTCCGCGCGTGGCTGCGGGAGGTGTCGCTGCGCCTGCAGCAGCCGCTGATGTTCTATACCGCTTCGACGTTCGGCGGCACCTGCGACTACGACTACGCATTGACTTACACGCCGAACGAGCGCCTGCATGCAACGCGTTTCGAGGGTCTGCGGCCATGCAGTCCGACGGCGCTGCAGTCCGGCCTCGCATGCCTGTCGATCACCCTGCCGACCAGCTATTTCGCACTGCATGAGCGCAGCTTCGATTGGGCTTCACGGGCGCTTCTGCAGTAAATCACGTCGGGGGCATGCAGGGGCGCATGGATGAATGCGTAGGTCGCCAGGCATAGGGCAGGCAGTCGCCAAACGTAACGGCCACTGTCTGGCAGCGCGGCGGGCACGGCATTGCGTGCCATCTTCACTTCACACTGCCTTTGGCGATGGCAGCATTCATCCCCGGGGAGCATGAACCGGCCAGGACGGCCGTGGTGTACGAGAGCTGCCATCCTTCAAGCGTTTCCACGATGTTCTTGCAGGCTTTGGAGGTGCACCGATGAACGACGAATCCAATCCCCTGCTGCCGACCCTGGACGATGCCAAGGCCGAGCAGATGATCGGCAAAGTGGTACTGGTCGGTATCACCCGTTATGGCGGCGATGGCCAGATGCGGGACCAGCAGCAGTATTCGGGCACGGTGCTGCGCATCAGTGCCGAGGAAGGCGTCGTGCTGGCCGACGAGGCCGATGGCCACGAGCGTTACCTGCCGCCGATGCTGGACCAGTACCTGCCGGCGGAGCCGGGGGAGTACCGCCTGCGTTCGGGCGGCGAGATCGTGGTCGACCCCGATTACCTGACCACCTGGGATCTGCACGCGCAGCAGTGAGGCGAGGACAGGTGGCCGCCGGGCATGGCCCGGCGCTACCGGGCACACGCCCCATGCCCGGCGTGCATTGCTTCCGGCCCATTCACAACTCTCCCCGGGGTGCTAGATTCGGCCGATGCCCGCTGTCTGGCGGGTGCCCAATCACACCCCTGGGGATCAAGGATGCTCATCCATCGCACCTCTCTGGCGGCGGCCATCGCCGTTGCTACCTTCGGCCTGCTGGCCGCTGGCCCGGCACTTGCCGATTACGCAAAGCCGCCGGAACACCTGCTGAAGGTGCTGAAGGCACCGCCGCCGCCGGCACCGAACGTCGATCCGAGCGGCCAGCGCCTGCTGCTGACCACCGCACAGACCTATCCGTCCATCGCCCGCGTGGCCCAGCCGTACCTGAAGCTGGCCGGCGTGCGCCTGGAGCCGAAGAACCGCAGCCGCCACGATACCCCCGGTGGTTACGGCATTCCGGCCTGCGTGGCCGATTTCAGCGTGGTTGAAATTGCCAGCGGCAAGACCACCAAGGTTGACCTGCCGCAGGGCTGCGCCGGTGCAGCGCAGTGGTCGGCCGATGGCAGCCACTTCGCGTTCCAGAATGCGGTCGATACCAGCGTGCAGCTGTGGGTGGGCGATGCAGCCACCGGCCAGGTCAAGCAGGTGCCGGGCGTGCAGCTCAACCCGATCTTCGGCAGCACCGTGCAGTGGCTCGGCGGCAGCCAGAACCTGCTGGTGAAGCTGGTGCCGGCCAACCAGGGCGCGGCCCCCTCCGACGGCGGCGTGCCGACCGGCCCGGACGCGCAGGAATCGCTGGGCAGCAGCGGCGAAAGCAGCACCTATGAAGCACGCGACACGCTGACCAGCGCGCATGACGAAAAGCTGTTCGCCTACTACGGCGCTTCGCAGCTGGCCGTGGTCGACACCGCCAGCGGCAGTGTCCGCCCGGTCGGCAGCGCCGCCATCTTCAACGACGTCAACGCTGCGCCCGATGGCGTGCACGTGCTGACCGAATCGATCAAGCCGCCGTTCTCGCATGCGGTCACCTACCAGCGCTTCGCCAACGATGTGGCGGTGCTGGACATCACCACGGGCAAGGCCACCGCCATCGCCAGCCTGCCGCTGGCCGACCGCGTGCCGGTGCACGGCGTGCCGGAAGGCCCGCGTGGTTTCGACTGGCGCTCCACCGACCCGGCCACCCTGGTCTATGCCGAAGCGCTGGACAAGGGCGACTGGAAGGTGACCGTGCCGCACCGCGATCGCGTGCTGATGCTGAAGGCCCCGTTCAACGGCAAGCCGGTGGAAATCGCCCGCACCGCGCAGCGTTTCGAAGGCCTGGCCTGGTCGGCGGACCCGGCGGTGTCCTTCATGTTCGAGAACGACGAGAACCGCCATTGGGTGCAGACCCGCATCGTCGATGTCGACCAGCCTAAGAAGGAAGGCCGCCTGCTGTGGGACATGTCCAGCGATGAGCTGTACGGCGACCCGGGCAACCTGGTGTTCAAGCGCCTGCCCAACGGCGCGGCGGTCGTGCGCCAGGAAGGCAATTTCGTGTTCCTGCGCGGGCAGGGCGCATCGCCGCAGGGTGATCGTCCGTTCCTGGACCGCCTGGACCTGGGCTCGCTGAAGAGCGAGCGCCTGTTCCGCAGCAGCGCTGATGCCTACGAGCAGTTCCTGGGCTTCAGCAACATCCCGGGCCGCTACCTCACCTGGCACCAGTCGGTGGTGGACGCGCCGAATGCGTTCGTGCGCCAGCAGGGCGAGCCGGTTGCCGCCGCCAAGGACGGTGAGGCGCAGTTCGCGTCCACGGCCACTGCGCTGACCAAGCTGGTCGACCCGACCCCGGAAGTGCGCCAGATCAAGAAGCAGCTGGTGACCTACAAGCGCGCCGACGGCGTGGATCTGTCCTTCACCCTGTACACCCCGCCGGGCTACAAGGAAGGCCAGCGCGTGCCGGCGATCCTGTATGCCTATCCGGCCGACTTCGCCAACGCCGCCCAGGCCGGCCAGGTGTCCGGTTCGCAGCAGACCTTCACCCGCCTGCAGCCGTACCGCCTGATGCTGCTGGCCGGCTACGCGATCATCGACAACGCCTCGTTCCCGATCGTCGGCGACCCGAAGACCGCCTACGACACCTACCTGGAACAGCTGGAAGCCGACGCCAAAGCGGCGGTGGACAAGGCCGTGGACATGGGCGTGGTCGATCGCAACCGCATCGGCGTCACCGGCCACAGCCATGGCGGCCTGATGACCGCCAACCTGATCGCGCACACCAACCTGTTCAAGGCCGGCGTGGCGACCAGCGGTTCGTACAACAAGACGTTCACCCCGTTCGGTTTCCAGAACGAGCGTCGCTCGGTGTGGCAGGCGCAGGACGTGTACCTGAAGGCGTCGCCGTTCTTCTACGCCGACAAGATCAAGCTGCCGCTGCTGCTGGTCCACGGCGAGGATGATGCCAACCCGGGCACCGAACCGTTCCAGTCGCGCAAGCTGTACCAGGCCATCCGTGGCAACGGTGGCACGACCCGCCTGGTGATGCTGCCGAACGAACCGCACTGGTACACCGCACTGGAATCGAACGAACAGCTGGTGTCGGAAATGCTGAACTGGTTCGACACCTACGTGAAGAACGCGCGGTAGAGTCGAGATCCTATGTTCGCAGTCAAGCCTGCAGGAAGCGGGCTTGGCCCACCTTCAACAGGGCTGGATCGAA
>NZ_JBYSZR010000006.1:102419-197362 GCF_058787375.1 Stenotrophomonas sp. FW305-3-2-15-E-LB1 | reverse complement strand
GCTTGTCGGTCCCTCCACCCTGGCTCCTACATACCTCGTAGGAGCCGGGGGGAACATACAAGCCATGCTCGGCTGCTCTTGTCTTCCACACAGTCGAGCATGGCTCGACTCTACAAAAGCACCGTTACGAAGAAGGGCGGCCTCGTGGCCGCCCTCCAGGAGCAAGCCGACTGACAGTCGGCTCTACCATTAGCCAGCCGACCAACCGTCGGCGCTATCGTCGGCTTTACCGCTCGGTCGCCGACTCGACCACCATGTCCAGCACGTAGGCCTGCGAGGGAGCGTCGGCCGGCGGGTTCTTCACCGCGAAGCGCTTTACGCGCACCACGTTGCGCACGCCGTCTTCGTGGGTATAGCCCTCGATGGTGCCGTAGAAGTTCTCGAACTTGCCGGGCTCACCCTGCTTCAGGCCCTTGTCGTCGAACTTCACTTCACGCACCTGCAGGCACTGGTAGTCCGGAATCAGCGGGTGCGAGCACTTCTCGGTCTTCGCGGCCACTTCCAGGAACACGGTTTCGCCGGGGCCGCCGAAGCGGGTTTCGGCGGTGGGTTCCGGCGCGAACACCAGCACGTCGCCCTTGGCGGTGGTCAGGGTCAGCGTGCCGTCGGCATCCTGCGCGGTCTTCAACTCGCCCTGCAGGCGGCTGGAGACCGCTTCGTCCAGCGCCATCAGCGCCTTGTCGGTGCAGGCCATCATGGTCGATGCCATCGCGCCCACCTTCAGCGTGCCGTTCTCCAGCGTGTAGCCACCGCCCAGGCGGTTGCAGGTGTTGCTCACCGACAGGCGGCCATCGGCGAAGTCCAGGGTGACCGGCTTGTCATCGCGGGCAAACAGCGCGTCGATGCGCGTGCCGTCGGCCGCGGTGGCCTGCTTCAGCAACCAGTGCTGGCTCTGCAGGCGCTGCGCATCCAGATGCGCCAGCGTCTGCTGGTCCGCCGCCTTGGTCGCGGCCGGGGCCACGTCGTCGCCGCCGGGGCCGGCGGGGGCCGGCGTCTGGCTGCACGCGGCCAGCAGGGCCAGCGGGAGGAGGAGCAGGGTGAGCTTGCGGTTCATGGTGATGAGTCTCCTTGAGGAACCAGGGAAAACGGACCGGCGCCGGCGATGGGGTTGCCCGGCGCCGGCGCTGTTCAGCTACCGGCAGGCAACCAGAGCAGCAGTGCAGCGCCCAGGGCGATGCGGTAGACGGCGAACGCGGTGAATGTGTGCGACTTGATGTAGCCCATCAGCCACTTCACTACGACGAAGCCGGTGATGGCGGCGGCAACGAAGGCCACGCCGACGTCGGTCCAGTTCTCGCTGGCCAGGTTTCCTTCCTTGGCCAGTTCCAGGAAGGTGTAGGCACTGGCGGCGAACATGGTGGGAATACCCAGCAGGAACACGAACTCGGCAGCCGCCGCGCGGCGGCTCAGGCCCAGCAGCATGGCCAGGAAGATCGCCGAGGCCGAACGCGAGGTACCCGGGAACACGCCGGCCACCACCTGCGCCAGGCCCACGCCGATCGCCACGGTCCAGGTCACCTGGTCACGGTCGGGCAGGCGGGCGGTATAGGCCTCCACCAGCAGCATCCAGATGCCGCCGATGATCAGCGCCCAGGCCACCGGGCCCACGGTCTCCGGCAGCGACCAGCCGGCCTTGCGCACCACCAGGCCGACCACCGCGGTCACCAGGAACGCCGCGCCAAGCTTGAACACGTACTCGCGGTTCTCGCGCTGGCCGAAGCCGGTGGCCAGCTGCAGCAGGCGCTGGCGGAACACCAGCACCACGGCCAGGATCGCGCCGGCCTGGATGATGATGTTGAAGAAGTCCGAGCGCGCGCCCAGCCAGTGCTGGGCGATCAGCAGGTGGCCGGTGCTGGAGATCGGCAGGAATTCGGTGAGGCCTTCGAGGATGCCCAGCAACAGGGCGGAGAGCAGATCGGACATGGGTGGAATGGGCGCCGGCAGCGGAAGGAAGAAGGTCGAGAGGATAGACGATCCCTGCCGCACCAAACGGGTGCGCGAGGGCGTGCATGCACTCCTTTGGTGCGCGCCGGCCCGCACCACGCCGGGGCGTGCTGTTTGAAATCAACAACTTGCGGGCGCGGAAAAGTTGGCACGGTCATTGCTCAACCTCAGTAGGCATTCATCCCCATCCGAGGTCGTACCGATGTCCGTGGAAACCGTTGAGAAGCTGATCAAGGACAACCAGATCGAGTTCGTCGATCTGCGTTTCGTGGATATGCGTGGCGTCGAACAGCACGTCACCTTCCCGGTCAGCATCATCGAACCGTCGCTGTTCGAAGAAGGCAAGATGTTCGACGGCAGCTCCATCGCCGGCTGGAAGGGCATCAACGAATCGGACATGGTCCTGCTGCCGGACCCGGCCAGCGCCTATGTCGATCCGTTCTACGCCGATCCGACCATCGTCATCAGCTGCGACATCCTCGACCCGGCCACCATGCAGCCGTACGGCCGCTGCCCGCGCGGCATCGCCAAGCGCGCCGAGGCCTACCTGAAGTCCTCCGGCATCGCCGAAACCGCGTTCTTCGGCCCGGAGCCGGAATTCTTCATCTTCGATTCGGTCCGTTTCGCCAATGAAATGGGCAACACCTTCTTCAAGGTCGATTCGGAAGAAGCGGCCTGGAACAGCGGCGCCAAGTACGACGGCGCCAACAGCGGCTACCGTCCGGGCGTGAAGGGCGGTTACTTCCCCGTTCCGCCGACCGACACCCTGCACGACCTGCGCGCTGAAATGTGCAAGACGCTGGAACAGGTCGGCATCGAAGTGGAAGTGCAGCACCACGAAGTGGCCACTGCCGGCCAGTGCGAGATCGGCACCAAGTTCAGCACCCTGGTGCAGAAGGCCGACGAACTGCTGCGCATGAAGTACGTCATCAAGAACGTGGCGCACCGCAACGGCAAGACCGTCACCTTCATGCCCAAGCCGATCGTCGGCGACAACGGCAGCGGCATGCACGTGCACCAGTCGCTGTCCAAGGGCGGCACCAACCTGTTCTCCGGTGACGGCTACGGCGGCCTGAGCCAGATGGCGCTGTGGTACATCGGCGGCATCTTCAAGCACGCCAAGGCCATCAACGCCTTCGCCAACTCGGGCACCAACAGCTACAAGCGCCTGGTGCCGGGCTTCGAAGCGCCGGTGATGCTGGCCTACTCGGCCCGCAACCGTTCGGCCTCGTGCCGCATTCCGTGGGTGTCCAACCCGAAGGCGCGCCGCATCGAAATGCGCTTCCCCGATCCGATCCAGTCGGGCTACCTGACCTTCACCGCGCTGATGATGGCCGGCCTGGACGGCATCAAGAACCAGATCGACCCGGGCGCACCGAGCGACAAGGACCTGTACGACCTGCCGCCGGAAGAAGAGAAGCTGATCCCGCAGGTCTGTTCCTCGCTGGACCAGGCCCTGGAAGCGCTGGACAAGGACCGCGAGTTCCTCAAGGCCGGCGGCGTGATGAGCGATGACTTCATCGACGGCTACATCGCGCTGAAGATGCAGGAAGTGACCAAGTTCCGCGCGGCCACCCACCCGCTGGAATACCAGCTGTACTACGCCAACTGATCGGGCGGCGATGGCGGTGGGACCTCCCTCCCACCCGCCGCCATCGCCTCCGTTCGTCGCGGCTGGGGAGCCGCATGGCGGGCCCAGGCCCGTCGTGGTAGAGCGGACCGTTGGTCCGCTGCAACAGGGGCAAGAGAGACCGGATACGCGACATGGGCCGCCCTCCCTCCCGCGTCGGTCGTGCAAGGAGAGAGGCACGGCCGTCCCGGCCCATTGCGTGTCCGGTGCAACAGCCATGGCCATCACCACGATGGCCCGTGGTTGCCTGATGCCATCGCGCCGCTGCGCGGTGGCCCCATCCACCATCGGGACATGCGCATGAAACTGATCTCCGCCATCATCCGGCCGTTCAAGCTCGACGAGGTCCGCGAGGCCCTCTCCGACGCTGGCGTGTCGGGCATCACCGTGACCGAAGTGAAAGGTTTCGGTCGCCAGAAGGGCCACACCGAGCTGTATCGCGGCGCCGAGTACGTCGTCGATTTCCTGCCCAAGATCAAGATCGAAACCGTGGTGACCGACGAGCGTGCCGACGCGGTGATCGAAGCGATCCAATCGTCCGCAGGCACCGGCAAGATCGGCGACGGCAAGATCTTCGTCACTGCCGTCGAGCAGGTCATCCGCATCCGCACCGGCGAAATCGGTGCCGACGCGCTGTAACCCCTTCCGGAGACTCCCCCAATGAAGATGCGCCTTCTCACCGGGTGGCAAGCCCGGTTCCATCTCGTGTGCCTGTTGATGCTGCTCAGCGCGCTCGCCGCCGGTGCGTGGCCGGGCACTGCCCACGCCCAGGCCGAGGTTTCACCGCTGCCCAGCGAAACCGTCGCGGTCGAGCCGCTGCAGGCCCCGGTTGCCGCCGCGCCCGCCGCCGCTGAAGCCGCCGCCCCCGCCTTCGACCATGGCGACGTGGCCTGGATGCTCACCTCCACCCTGCTGGTGCTGCTGATGGTGGTGCCCGGACTGGCCCTGTTCTACGGCGGCCTGGTGCGTTCGAAGAACGTGCTGTCGGTGCTCAGCCAGATCCTGGTGGTGTTCTCGCTGGTGCTGCTGCTGTGGGTGTCCTACGGCTACAGCGCGGTGTTCAGTGCAGGCAATCCGTTCTTTGGTTCGTTCACCGAGTTCGCCTTCCTGAAGGGTTTCACCCCCGATTCGGTCGGCAACACGCCCATCAAGGGCCTGCCGGATTACCTGTTCGTCGCGTTCCAGTCGACCTTCGCCGGCATCACCACCGCGCTGATCGTCGGCGCCTTCGCCGAACGCATCAAGTTCCGCGCGGTGCTGCTGTTCTCGGCGCTGTGGTTCACTCTCAGCTACATCCCGATGGCGCACATCGTCTGGGGTGGCGGCTATCTGGGTGAGATGGGCGCGATCGATTTCGCCGGTGGCACCGTGGTGCACATCAACGCGGGCGTGGCCGGCCTGGTCGGTGCCTGGTTCCTGGGCAAGCGCCTGGGCTATGGCCAGACCGCGCTGAAGCCGCACAACGTGCCGTTCACTTACATCGGCGCGATGCTGCTGTGGGTGGGCTGGTTCGGCTTCAACGCCGGCTCGGCCGCGGCGGCCGACACCGTTGCCTCGCTGGCCTTCCTCAACACCGTGCTGGCCACTGCCGCAGCGGTGCTGGGCTGGACCCTCACCGAAGCGATCACCAAGGGCAAGCCGTCGGCACTGGGTGCCGCCTCGGGTGCGGTGGCCGGCCTGGTCGGTATCACCCCGGCCTGCGGCACCGTGGGCCCGCTGGGTGCCATCATCATTGGCTTCGTCGCCGGTGTGGTCTGCGTGTGGGGCGTGACCGGCCTCAAGCGCCTGCTGAAGGTGGACGACACCGCCGACGTGTTCGGCGTGCACGGTGTCGGCGGCATCGTCGGTGCCATCCTCACCGGTGTATTCAGCGCGCAGTCGCTGGGCGGCACCAAGGCTGATCTGGATATCGGCCACCAGGTGTGGGTGCAGGTGGTCAGCGTCGGCCTCACCGTGGTGTGGTCGGCGGTGGTGACGGCGGCCATCCTGCTGCTGGTGAAGGTGGTGGTCGGCCTGCGCGTGACCGAAGAGGCCGAGCGTACCGGCCTGGATGTCACCTCGCACGGCGAATCGGCCTACGAGGCCTGAGGTAACGGCGGGCAGCCTTCTGCCCTGGTAGGTGCCGACCGTTGGTCGGCACTTCCCTCAGCCCACTGTTCCGGTGGGTGCCGACCGTTGGTCGGCACTGCAGCCCTCCAGCCACGCATGGCGTGGCTCTACTGCATCCTTCATGGCCGGCACCGCCCTCCGCCATGGTGGGTACCGACCGTTGGTCGGTACCGCGGCATGCATCCTCGCGCCTGATCGCGCACAATCGGGCACATGCACCCGATCCGCACGTCCCTGATGCTCTCGGCCTGCCTGCTGCTGGCTGCCTGTGCTTCCACCCCGCAGGCGCCGCGCAATCCGCTGGCCACCTGGGTTCCGTCGCCGAACCAGAACGCACGCGATCCGGTGGTCATCGTCATCCACCACACCGAACAGGATTCGGTGCAGCAGAGCCTGCACACGCTGCGCACCGCCAACAGCGGCGGCCGGGTCAGTGCCCATTACCTCATCGGTGCCGATGGCCACCGCTACCAGCTGGTCAGCGATGAACGCCGCGCTTGGCATGCAGGTTCCGGCCGCTGGGGCACCATCACCGATCTCAACTCGGCATCCATCGGCATCGAGCTGGACAACAACGGCAGCACGCCGTTCCCGCCCGCGCAGATCGCCTCGCTGATCCTGCTGCTGCGTGACCTCACCGAGCGCCTGAACATCCCGCCGCGGCAGGTGATCGGCCACGCCGATCTGGCGCCGACGCGCAAGGCCGATCCCAGCCGCTTCTTCCCGTGGCAGCAATTGGCGCAGGCCGGTTTCGGCGTGTGGCCGCGCGCCAGCGATGGCCCCGCACCGGAAGGCTTCGACGCCTGGAACGCGATGGCCCGCTTCGGCTACCCGCTGGAGGATCGCGAGGCGGCCGTCGCGGCGTTCCATCGCCGCTTCCGCGGCAGCGACGACCTGCCGAAGACACTGGACGCCGAAGACGCACGCATCCTGCATTCGTTGCTGCTGCAGACGCCGTAACCTGAACACCCGCCGGGCATGGCCCGGCGCTGCCAAAGGTTGCCCAGCCACCATCGGCCCCACTACATTGCGACGATGATCACTGTTCCGTCGTCGCCGCGCGCGCTCCTCACCGTCCTGGCCGTTGCCCTGCTGGCCGGCTGCGCCACCACCGGCACCCGCCCCGATGCAAAGGCTGCGGCCAAACCCGCTGCCGCCACCTACGCCAAGGTGGACTGGAAGGCGTTGCCGACGGTTTCCGATTCCGACCTGCTGGCGGGCTTCAGCGCTTGGCGCAGCAGCTGCACGCGGCTGAAGAACGATGCGGTCTGGGCCGGGCCCTGCGCGACCGCGGCCACGGTGTCCGACCAGGACCCGGCGGCGATCCGCCAGTTCCTGCAGCGCGACCTCGACGTGTACGCACTACGCGCCGGTGGCCATCAGGCAGATGGCCTGATCACCGGCTACTACGAACCCATCTATCCCGGCAGCCTGACCCGCACGGCCACCGCCACCGTGCCGGTGTACGGCACGCCCGACGATCTGATCGTGGTGCAGCTGGACAGCCTCTACCCCGAACTGAAGGGCAAGCGCCTGCGCGGCCGCCTCGACGGCAAGGTGCTCAAGCCGTATGACGATGCCGGCACCATCGCCAGCAAGGGTTCCAAAGCGCCTGTGCTGGCCTGGCTGACCGACCCGATGGACCTGCAGCTGCTGCAGATCCAGGGCTCGGGGCGCGTGCGCCTGGCCGATGGCACCCAGGTGCGGCTGGCCTACGCCGAGCAGAACGGCCACCCCTACCGCGCCATCGGCCGCTGGCTGGTGGGCCAGGGCGAGTTGAAGAAGGAAGACGTCACCATGGACGCGATCCGCGCCTGGGCGAAGGCGCACCCCGCGCGCGTGCCGGAGCTGCTGCGCAGCAATCCCAGCTACGTGTTCTTCGTGCGCAGCGCCGACAGCCCGGAAGGCCCGCGTGGTTCACTGAACGTGCCGCTCACCGCCGGCTACAGCGTGGCCGTGGACCGCAGCGTGGTGCCGCTGGGCAGCCTGCTGTGGCTGTCCACCACACGCCCGGACGGCAGCCCGGTGGTGCGCCCGGTGGCCGCGCAGGACACCGGCGGTGCCATCGCTGGCGAAGTGCGCGCCGACCTGTACTGGGGCAGTGGCGATGCCGCCGGCAAGCTGGCCGGTGACATGAAGCAGAAGGGCAACCTCTGGATGCTGTGGCCGAAGGGCACCCCCCTGCCGAACTGAACCGGCAGGGGTCGGATCCCTTTCCGAAGCAAAGGGCTCTGACCCCGGATGCCTGATAATGGCGCCATTCCGAACTCTCCGGCCGCCGCTGCGGCCAGGACCCCTGCAATGAAGAACATCAAGAACAACACCGCCAAGAAGTACTACAAGCACTGGGCCGAATCGGGCCTGGGCAAGGGCAACGTGCTGATGGAAGCCCGCGGCGAGAAGATCGTGCGCCAGGTGGAAATCTACGGCACCAAGCTGGTCTGGGCCGACCAGCACGGCCAGAGCGATGACCGTTTCCTGCTGGCCGACCAGCCGGTGTCGTTCCTGGATTTCGACGAGGACGACGAAATCTCCGCGCGCGAGTTTGAAAGCGCCTGGAAGAAGGCCCGGGAAGCCACCGGCTACCCGGTGTAAACACCGCTCCACCCCGCTTTTGTAGCGTCGAGCTTGCTCGACGCTACGGGTCTTGTGCGTGAAATGTTATATGATTACATTTCATCCGCGCCCTTCCATCCCCCATGAAGACCTCCACGCTGGTGGCCGCCCTCGCGACCGCCCCGTTTGCCCCTGAAGCCTTCGCACAGTCCGCCGATGCCGCGCTCACCCTCGGCAAGGTGCAGGTGCACCAGCATGGCGAAGGCCAGTTGAGCGCCCACCAGGTCCTGACCTCGGTGGACGTGCTGGGCGCGGACCAGATCGAAGACCGCAACGTCTCGCACAGCTGGGAGCTGCTGGGGCAGATGCCCGGCATCCAGCTCACCGAAACGCGGCAGGGCGCCGAATCGGGCAAGGTCAGCTTCCGCGCCTTCAACGGCGAGGGCTATCTCAACGCCATCAAGACCCTCATCGACGGCATCCCCAGCAACGTCAACAGCGGCAACCAGCGCTTCATCGACATGCTGTTCCCGCTGGAAATCAGCTACATCGAAGTGGTGCGCGGGACCAACGACCCGCGCTACGGCCTGCACAACATCGGCGGCAACGTGAACTTCGGCACGCGCCAGGGCGGCAACTACACCGATGCGCGGCTGGCCTATGGCAGCTACAACACCCGCGATGCGCAGCTGGCAGTGGGCCGCGAAGCGGATGGCTTCGCGCAGAACTACTTCGTCGGCACCCAGGCCAGCGATGGCTACCGCGACCACGACACCTCGAAGAAGTACTCGCTGGGCGGCAAATGGTTCTACGGCTCGCTGGACGACGGCCTGCGCGTGGGCCTGACCGCGCGCGCGTACCACCACGAAGCCGACGAACCCGGTTTCATGACCGCTGACGAACTGCACGCGCATCGCCGTGGCAGCGATCTGCGCAACGGCAACGATGGCGATGACCGCGACATGCAGCAGATCGCCGCGCACGTGGACCTGAAGCTGTCCGACGCGCTCACCTTCGGCACGCGGCTGTACTACAACCGCTACGAAGACGACCGCCGCGTGACCTTCAGCGACCTGCCCACCGGCAACCTCCCGCGCCAGCGCCGCGTCTGGGATGAACGCCAGACCGGTCTGCTCAGCACGCTCACGTGGCAGGCCAGCCCCGCGCTCACCGTCGAAGGCGGCCTCAATTACGAGCAGCAGGACAACGGCTATATCCGCGAGCGCTACGCCTACGCCGAACCCACCGATTTCAGCCAGGCACCGGCGCGCGTGCAGAACGACGACCGCCACAGCTTCGATAACTGGGGTGCCTATGTGCAGGCCATCTACCAGCCGGCCGAGGCATGGAAGATCGTGCCGGCCTACCGCGTGGACCGCTTCAGTGGCAGCACGAACCTGATGAACGGCGTCAGCGGCCGACTGCAGGACTACGGCACCATCGGCCAGCCGAAGCTGAGCGTCATCCACAGCCTGGGCGACACCACCCACGTCTACGCCAACTGGGGCCGCACCTTCCAGGTGCTCACCGGCTCCACCGCACCGGCCTACCTCACGCCGGGGCAGGCGCCGGTGCAGCCGTCCACCAACACCGGCATGGAGCTGGGCCTGAAGTTCCAGCCCTTCCATGGCAGCCAGGCGCGCCTGGCGGTGTGGCAGCAGGACGCGGAAAACGAGGTGTCGAACATGCCGGCCACCGGCACCACGGTCACCCTGGGCAAGACCCGCCGCCGCGGCGTGGATGCGCAGTTGAGCCTGCAGCTGGGCGACGACTGGACGGTGTGGGCCTCGCACGCCTACCAGGAAGCGAAGATCACCCGCGACGACCGCGATGCCAGCATTTCACTGCAGGGCAGGGAAGTGGCCGCCACCCCGCGCCACATCAGCAACCTCGGTGTGGACTATCGCGCCAGCGACGCGTTGCGCCTGGGCCTGCAGGCACGCGCGCAGGGCGATTACTACCTGGAAGAGCGCAACGAGGCCGGCAAGTTCGATGGCTTCGCCGTGCTCGACCTCAGTGCCGCGTACCAGATCAACCCGCGCTGGAGCGTGGACCTGCAGCTGAAGAACGTCACCGGCCGCGAGTACGCCTATGCGTGGTACGACAGCTTCTTCTGGGACAGCGCCCGCCCGATGTTCTCGCCCGCCCCGGGCCGCAGCGTGTTCGTCGGCCTGAACATGAAGCTGTAACCCGGCCACGCATCCGGTAGTGGTCGAGCTTGCTCGACCTGTGGCCGGGGTCAGAGCCCTTTCCTGACGGAAAGGGATCCGAGCCCGGGTAGATTCATGCCACCGCGTTGTAAGGCTCGATCCGCGCCAGCACCTCGGCCAGCTTCTCCTTGGTCATCGCCGCATCGAAATCCGCCTGCAGTCCGATCCAGAACTTGTCGGACACGCCGAAATAACGGGACAGCCGCAGTCCGGTGTCTGCCGTCACGGCACGCTGGCCGGTAACAATCTCGCCGATCCGGCGCTGCGACACGCCGATTGCCTTGGCCAGGCGGTACTGGGTGATGCCCAGCGGCTCCAGGAACTCATGCAGCAGGATCTCGCCGGGAGCGGGGTAGGGGACGATTCGCATGCGCGCGGCTCCTTCAGTGGTAATCGACAATTTCAACTTCAGCCGGGCCTTCTCGGGCCCAGACGAAGCACAACCGGAACTGATCATTGATGCGGATGCTGTACTGGCCGCACCGGTTTCCGTGCAATGGCTCCAAGCGATTGGCCGGAGGTATGCGCAGATCCCGCAGATCGGCCGCAACGTTGAGCATCGCCAACTTACGCAGAGCAGCGGCTTCGATGTGGCGCCACCTCGGCACGCGTTGGCCATCAAACAGCGCCTGCGTGCGTTTGCAGGCGAACGACTGGATCGGCATGGTAGTAACGTTTGTCGATAGTATCGTAAGTCGTTAGTATCTGCTCAGCAAGCCTGACAGGTAATTCCCACGCACGACGTCCGGTGACGCATTCGAAGTGATCTGATGCCCGCCGTCGGTTTTGCACTACATTGGTGCAATGTCCGACCCCGCACCCCCGCCGTCCCTTGATGCCCTCGGCACGCCGCTGGCCTGGGCCGGGGCCGATGGCCGCATCATCGGCTGCAATCCGGCCTTCGCCCGCTGGCTGGGCGTCAGCGTCCGCCGCCTGATCGGCCAGCCGCTGGCCGCGCTGGAAGTGCAGGGCGAGGCGCTGGCCCATTTCCTCGCCCGCGACGAGCGCGACAGCCTGCGGCTCAACCGCCTGGCGCTGGCCCTGCCGGGCGAGGGCGCGCGTTTCGCCGAAGGCTGGATGAGCCGCCGCGACGATGGCGGCTGGCTGCTCGAAGCCCATCCGGTCGACGAGTTTCCCGGGCTCGACCCGACCCAGGCCCTGCCCAGCGCGCTCAGTGCCGCGCTGAAGGGCCTGGCCCACGAGCTGCGCAACCCGCTGGCGGGGTTGAAGGGCGCGGCCCAGCTGCTGGCCCGCCGTGCCGCCCAGCGCGATGCCAGCGAGCGCGAACTGATCGAGCTGATCGGTTCGGAAATCGAGCGCCTCAACGGCCTGCTCGACCAGCTGCTGTCGCCGGCACCCGCCGCGCCGCATGCACCGCTGAACATCCACGCCTCGCTGGAACGCGTGCTGCGCCTGGCCGAAAGCGAGGCTGGCTGGGCCGTGCGCCTGCAGCGCGACTACGACCCCAGCATTCCCGAATTCGATGGCGATGCCGACCGCCTCACCCAGGCGGTGTGGAACCTGGTGCGCAACGCCATCCAGGCCGGCGCCGGGGTCATCACCCTGCGCACGCGCGTCGAGCACGGCGTGCGCATCGCCGAACAGCTGCACACGCTGGCCCTGCGCCTGGAAATCGCCGATGACGGCCGTGGCGTGCCCGAGGAACTGGCCGAGCACCTGTTCCTGCCGCTGGTCAGTGGCCGCGCCGAAGGCACCGGCCTGGGCCTGGCACTGGCCCAGCAGGTGGCGCGCGAACACCGTGGCACGCTCACCTACCGCTCGCGCCCGGGCCATACCGTGTTCACCCTGCTGCTGCCGATCGGCAACGGCGCCGCCCCGGCCGAGGAGACCCCGCGCGATGTCTGATTCCCCCACCACCGCGCAGCGCATCTGGGTGGTCGACGATGACCGCGCCGTGCGCTTCGTGCTGTGCACCGCGCTGCGCGAGGCGGGCTACCAGGTCGTCGATTTCGACAGCGCCGCACCTGCGCTGAAGGCCCTCAACGAAGGCCCGGCGCCAGCGCTGCTGTTCACCGACGTGCGCATGCCCGGCGACGATGGCCTGGTGCTGCTGGACAAGCTGAAGGCCGCGCTGCCGCAGTTGCCGGTGGTGGTGATGTCGGCCTACACCGATGTGGCCAGCACGGCAGGCGCCTTCCGCGGCGGCGCCCACGAATTCCTGTCCAAGCCCTTCGATCTGGATGATGCGGTGGCCCTGGCCCAGCGCGTGCTGCCTGCCGTGGCACCGGCATTGGCCGCGCCCACGCCGGTGGCCGACGCGCCCAGCGATCAGCCGCCGCAGCTGGTGGGCGATACGCCGCCGATGCGCGCGCTGTTCCGCGCCATCGGGCGCCTGGCGCAGGCGCCGCTGGCGGTGCTCATCACCGGCGAAACCGGCACCGGCAAGGAGCTGGTGGCCAACGCCCTGCACCGCGAATCGCCGCGCGCCCACGGACCATTCGTTGCGCTCAACACCGCCGCCATTCCGGCCGAACTGCTGGAAAGCGAACTGTTCGGCCACGAGGCCGGCGCCTTCACCGGTGCGCAGCGCCGCCACATCGGCCGCTTCGAGCAGGCCAACGGCGGCACGCTGTTCCTCGATGAAATCGGCGACATGCCGCTGCCGCTGCAGACCCGCCTGCTGCGCGTGTTGGCCCAGGGCGAATTCTTCCGCGTTGGTGGGCGCGAGCTGATCCATGTGGATGTGCGCGTGGTCGCTGCCACCCACCAGGACCTGGAAGGGTTGGTCGCGCAGGGCAGGTTCCGCGCCGACCTGCTGCACCGCCTGGACGTGGTGCGCCTGCAGCTGCCGCCGCTGCGCGAGCGCCGCGAGGACATCGCGCAGCTGGCCACCACCTTCCTGGCCGCCGCCGCGCACAAGCTCGACACGCCGCCGAAGCGGCTCACTGCTGCCGCCCTGCAGGCGCTGCGCGAGCACGACTGGCCCGGCAACGTGCGCGAACTGGAGAACGTCTGCTGGCGCATGGCGGCACTTGCCGCCGCCGACACCATCGGCGTGGCCGACGTCGATACCGCGCTGAACCGCACGCGCAGCCGCCGTGGCGGTGCCGCAGGCGCCGACCCGGGGCAGTGGGAAGCGCTGCTGTCCGAATGGGCGCGTCGGCAGCTGGCCGAGGGCGCTGAAGGCCTGCATGCGCAGGTGCGCGAACGGGTGGACCACGCCCTGCTGGAGGCAGCGCTGCAGATTACCCATGGCCGCCGCGCCGAAGCCGCCGCGCGGCTCGGCCTGGGCCGCAACACGCTCACCCGCAAGCTGGGCGCGGGCCGCCGCCGCGGGAGCCATTGAACGGCCCGTGCACACGGTCCTCGCGCCCGCTTGCCGAACTGTTGATCCGCCATGGACGATGCCGTCCGTAGTGTTCCCTGCAAGGAGTTCCTGATGCGCCTTTCACCTGCCATCCTGCCGCTGTCCGCCGCCGTGCTGCTGTCTGCCTGTGGCAGCGCGCCGCAGAAGTCGCAGCCCACCCCGCCGCCGGTGGTCACCACGCCCGTGGCCCAGTTGGCCGAAGCCAACCTGGCGCCGGCCTCGGCAAGCATCGTCAGTGGCCGCCTGGTGCTGAAGACCGAAAGCGGTGGCGTGCACCTGACCGGCCTGGTCGGTGGCCTGCAGCCGATGCAGCAGGCCGGCTTCGACATCCACGAACGCGGTGACTGCAGCGCGGTGGATGCCAGCAGCGCCGGCAACCACTTCAATCCCGCTGGCAGCGCGCACGGCCGCGCCGGCAGCGGCAAGCACCACCTGGGCGACATCGACAACCTGCAGGCTGATGCCCAGGGCCGCGCGAACATCGATGTGCACCTGAAGGGCGTTACCCTTGGGGGAGGCGCCGCCACCGATATCGCCGGACGTGCACTGGTCGTGCATGCCAACGCCGATGACTATCGCAGCCAGCCCGCCGGCAATGCCGGCGTCCGCATCGCCTGCGGTGTGATCCGGGTTACCCGCTGATCGCCACGGGCTTCATTCCAAGGAGAGTTCCATGCGTCTGATCCATACCTCGCTGTTCGCGGCCATCGCCGCCCTGGGCCTGGCGGCCTGCAACCAGCAGCCGGCCGCCCCGGAAGCCGAAGCGCCGGCCACCACCCCGGCCGAAGGCTCGGCAGCACCGGCTGATCCGGCCGCTGCACCGGCCACCGAAGCCGCCCCGGCCACCGATGCCACGGCCACGGCCGAACTGGCACCGACCCAGGGCAACGAGACCAAGGGCAGCGTCACCTTCAAGGTGGTCGACGGCAAGGTGCACGTGACCGGCCAGATCAGCGGCCTGAAGCCGGGCAGCGAGCACGGCTTCCACATCCACGAGAAGGGCGACTGCAGCGCGCCGGACGGCATGAGCGCCGGCGGCCACTTCAACCCGGGCAAGCAGGACCACGGCAATGTGTCGGCCGACCCGCACCACGGCGGCGACATGCCCAACATCAAGGCCGACGACAAGGGCGTGGCCACCATCGACGGCCCGGTCTCGAGCAACGTCAACATCGGCAAGGGTGATGACTTCGACATCATCGGCCGCGGCCTGATCGTCCACGCCGACGCGGACGACTACAAGACCCAGCCGACCGGCAACGCCGGCGCACGCCTGGCCTGCGCGGTCATCCAGAAGGCCCCGTAAGGAAATGAAAAACGCCGGCGCAAGCCGGCGTTTTTCCTGATCGGTAGTGCCGGCCGCTGGCCGGCAATCGCAGATCCCGGGTTGCCGGCCAGCGCCCGGCACTACCCATCAGCGCGCCAGCAGCTCGCGCGCGTCCTGCCCGGCCTCGCAGTGCACGAACAGCACCGGCACGCCGTGCGCTTCCAGCACCGCGGCCATCTGCCGCTGGCGCATCAGGAACTGTTCGTAGATGCCCTGCAGGCGGTCGCAGTCGTTCTTGCTGTGGTTGTAGTACGCGCACCAGCCGGCCGGATCGAACAGCGCCATGCGTGCCTCGCCCTGCGTATAGCGCAGCAGCGGCTCGGGTGCGTTCTCCAGCCACTCGTCCTGGCCCGGGGCCAGGATCGCGGTCTCGATCAGCGGCCACAGCGCGGCCAGGCCCTGGTTGTCGTACTGCATCGACATCATCGCGGCCAGGTCGTTCACGGTGAAGTAGCGCGCGTGCTCGATGCGGGCACCGAAGCTGTTCTGCGCCATCAACGCCGTATCAGCATGGGCCATGCCGTTGGCCAGCAGCACGTCTTCCAGCGCATCGGCCACGGCCGCGGTGGTCGCCACGTCGCTGCCGGTCAGCAGGAAGGGCACCACGCGCAGGCCACCGCCCACCAGCGTCGCATCGGCCTGGAACGGCAGCGGCACTTCACCATCGGCGCCAGCACCGAAGGCCAGCAGGCGCGGGCCCTGGCTGCGGCCCGGGGCACGCATCTGCAGTTCTTCCAGGCGGCGGTGGATCGGCCAGCCCGGGCGCAGGATTTCAGCGGGGTCGAAATGGGCGGCGGCGAACACCAGGTCCAGCCCGGCCACCTGCGGCACCAGCTTGGCCAGGTCACGGCCGATACGGTCGGCCAGTTCACCGGCCTGGTCGGCGCTGAGCACCGCCTGGCGGGGGATTTCGCCGTTGGCCAGTTCCAGGGCCAGCACGCCAAGGGCATTCATCGCGGGGTCGGGTTTGCTCATGGTTCCACGGTTGGCCCATCACAGGGCGGCAGCTACACTTGGCTCCATTATGCCTGCTCTGCCGTGCAGGCCATGTTGCAGACACCCTCATCCATGCCAGGTATCTCCATGCCCAACGCTCGTCCCGTCGCCATCCTCGGTGGCGTCCGCATTCCGTTCTGCCGCCAGAACACCGCGTATTCGGATGTCGGCAACCTCGGCATGTCGGTGCGGACACTGGGTGCGCTGGTCGAACGCTTCGGCCTGCACGGCCAGCAGCTGGGTGAAGTGGCCATGGGTGCGGTCATCAAGCATTCCAGCGACTGGAACCTGGGCCGCGAAGCCACGCTGTCCTCCGGCCTGTCGCCGTTGACCCCCGGCATCACCCTGCAGCGCGCCTGCGGCACCTCGCTGGACAGCATCATCACCGTGGCCAACAAGATCGCCCTGGGGCAGATCGAATCGGGCATCGGTGGTGGTTCGGACACCACGTCCGACGTGCCGATCGTCTACGGCAAGAAGCTGCGCGCGCGCCTGCTGGCCGCCAACCGTGCCAAGAGCACCGGCGACAAGATCCGCGCGTTGACCTCGGGCTTCAAGTTCTCCGAGCTCAAGCCCGAGTTCCCCGGCGTGGCCGAGCCGCGCACCGGCAAGAGCATGGGCGACCATTGCGAGGACATGGCCAAGGAATGGAACATCTCGCGCGATTCGCAGGACGAATGGGCGGTGTCCTCGCACAAGAAGCTGGCCGCCGCCTACGAGCGCGGCTTCTTCAGCGACCTGATCGCCCCGTTCCGCGGCGTCGAGCGTGACAACATCCTGCGCGCGGACACCTCGCTGGAAAAGCTGGCCACGCTGAAGCCGGCCTTCGACAAGGTCTCCGGCCGTGGCACCCTCACCGCCGCCAATTCCACCCCGCTCACCGATGGTGCCGCGGCGGTGCTGCTGGCCAGCGAGGAATGGGCCAGCGCGCACGGCCACGAACCGCAGGCCTACCTGCGCGATGCCCATGTATCGGCAGTGGATTTCGTGCATGGCGAAGGCCTGCTGATGGCGCCGACCGTGGCCGTGCCGGAGATGCTCAAGCGCAACGGCCTGACCCTGCAGGACTTCGACATCTACGAGATCCACGAGGCCTTCGCTGCGCAGGTGCTGTGCACCCTGCGTGCGTGGGAGAGCGAGGATTACTGCCGCAACCGCCTGGGCCTGGATGCACCGATGGGCCGCATCGACCCGGACAAGATCAACCTGCTGGGTTCGTCGCTGGCCACCGGCCACCCGTTTGCCGCCACCGGCGCACGCGTGATCGCGACGGCAGCCAAGCAGCTGGCAGAACGCGGCGGTGGCCGCGCGCTGGTGTCGATCTGCACCGCCGGCGGCATGGGCGTGGTGGCGATCGTCGAACGTTGATTACCGCTGCTCTGGTGGGTGCCGACCGTTGGTCGGCACGCTTCGAGCGCCAACCAAGGTTGGCGACTACCAGATCAACAAAAAACGCCGCCCATCGGGCGGCGTTCTTTGTTGGTGGATGCCGACCGTTGGTCGGCACACCTCGGCCATGGTCACGGCACCCGCGGGTTGCCGAACTCGTCGCGGACCTCGTTGGCGTCGTAGACCGGCGGCTGCACCGTGAGCGGCTGCTCTTCCACGGTGCTGCGCGGCGCGGCATCACCCGCGTGCACCAGCGCCACGCTGTCCTCGCCACGCTGCAGGCGCAGCGCATTGGCCAGGCACTGCGCGGCCAGCGCGTGTTCGCCGCGCTGGGCAAACGCTTCACCCAGGGCTTCCCACGCCGGCGCACCGGCACCGGCGGCAATGGCTTCGTGCAGGAACGCATCGGCTGCATCCCATTGCTGCTGGGCCAGAGCGATGCGGCCCTGCGCCAGGCGCAGCGCGGCTGAATCGTCATGCACGTTGCGCCAGCGCGCCAGGTTGGACTGGCGGGTGGCCAGCCGCTCGGCAGGCAGGCGGCCATACAGCGCCACCAGTTCGTCGTCCCAGCGATGGTCCAGCGCCTGTTCCAGCGCCAGCAGCGCCGGCTCATCCCAATCCAGCGCCACCGCGCGGGTGGCATAGGCCGCCACCACGTCCGGGGTCGGCCGCAGCGCCTTCGGCGTGGCTTCCCACTGCGCGGCCAGCGCGTTCACATCGCCGGCCTCCAGCAGGGCCTGCGCGGCCAGGCGGGCTTCCAGTTCGCTGCTGGCGTCGGCCGGCAGCACCTTGCTCTGCCGCAGCGCGCCCAGCTGGCCGTAGGCCTCGTGCGCGCGCCCGGCCTGCGCCAGCGCTTCGGTGCGCAGCCACAGGCCACGCGGCGGCAGCGGCTGGATCGCCGCCACGTCCAGCACGTTGATCGCATCCACCGGCAGGTCGCGGGCCAACAGCTGCTCGGCGCGCAGCAGCGCATGCAGCGTGGCATCGCTTTCACCCAGGCGCTGCAGCAGCGCCTCGCCAGATGCAGCATCGGCACGCGACTGCGCGCTGCGCACCGCATTGGCCAATGCCACCGCGCTCACTTCCGGGTCAGCGGCCGCGCCATCCAGCAGCTTTTCCGCACGCTGCCACTGGCCGTGTTCGTAAGCCTGCAGGCCGTCGATCAGGCGCACGCGGCCCTGCTTGCGGCGGTAGCGGCCCCAGGCGCGGAACGGTGCCGCCACCAGGCTCCACAGCAGCCACAGCACCAGCACGCCGATCACCGACAGCAAGGCCACCTTGGGCAGGTTGCTGTGGTAGTCGTAGCCGCCGTAGCGCAGGGTCACTTCGCCGTAGCGGTTCAGGTCATCGGTGCCAAGCCATTGCGCGGCCACCACGCCGATGGCCACGGCCAGCAGCAGTACGACCAGGGATTGCAGGGGTTTCATCGGGCGTTACCTCCGGTCGGTCTGGGAGCGCAGTTGTTGCAGGGTGCTGCCAAGCACGCTGCTTTCGGCCTGCAGCGGGGCCTTGCGCAAGGCCTGAAGTTCAGCATGTTGCGCGCGCAGGCCCGGTGAATCCGGCCAGCGGCGCTGCGCCCAGTGGGCCACGCGGTTCAACGCGGCATCACGGCCGCTGCGGTCGCCACGCTCGATGGCCGCACGGGCCAGGGTCAGTTCCAACTGCAGCGCATCATCGGCAGCGGCGCGCTCGGCCTGGGTCAGCGGGCCGTTCAAGCGGCTGGGGGTGATGTCCACGAAGGGCGCCAGCGCGGATTGCCACCACGGCTTGGCCGCCGCCTCGGCCGGCGAGGGCGGCAGTTCGGAGGGCAGCCCCTGCAGCGCCTGGGCGACCGCATCCAGCCGGTGCAGCGCCTGCACGCGCGGGCCACGTCCCAGCGCATCCAGCGCGTCGCGTTCCTGCACCAGCGCCTGGCGCAGGTTCAGGCCTTCGTTGTCGGGCAGGTCGGCCAGCGCGGTGGCGGCCTGCGCATACAGGCGGCGCGCACCTTCCACATCGTCGGCAAAGGCCAGCCGTTGCGCGGCCTGGGTCAGCAGCAGCTCGGCCTCGTCGCGCTGCACGGCCTGGCGGCCCTGGTTGGCGCTCTCGGCCAGCCGGCCCAGGTTCTCTTCCAGCAGTGCGCTGCGCTGGGACAGGCCCAGCATTTCATCGCGCAGCACGCGGTTGGTGGCCGCCGCATCCTGCAGCCGCTGGCTGGTCGCGCGCTGGTCGCGGCGCAGTGCCTCGACGGTGGCCTGCAGCCCGGTCAGCTGCACGGCCGTGGTCTGCGCCTGCGCTGCCCGGTCACTCTGCTGTTGCTGCCAGTAGTGCCAGCCGGCATAGCCACCGGCGCCCAGCACCACCAGCCCGGCAAGCGGCAGCAGCCAGCGCAGGGTGCGGCGGGAGGGGGCAGGTGGCGGGGTGTCGTTCATCGGGCTTCCTTGTCGGCGGCGTCGCCGGTGGGGAACCGGCAGGCAGCGTTGCACACAGAATCACTGTTGGCGATGACCCCGGCAAGCGTGCGCCGGGTGCCTGTTCAGGTCGCTGCCGGGGCAGTGAGCGCGGCGTGTGCGGCCGCTGCCATCTGGGCCACGGTGGGCCCTTCGCTGCGCACCACGCGGGCCAGTCCCAGCGCCTGCGCCTGCTCGGCCAGGCGCGCGCTGGCGGCCAGCACGATGGCCTCGGTGCGCAGGCGCTGCTGCCAACGGGGGGACAACTGCTGCCAGAAGCGCTGCAGCGCCTCGCCGCTGCTGACGGCCAGCAGCCACGGCGTGGCCGAGTGCGCCAGCCGTGCCAGTGTTCGCCGCGGTACCGCCAGCGGCAGCCGCTGGTAGACGTCGGCGCGAAGGATCCGCGCGCCGGCCGCCTCCAGCTGCGCGGCAATCAGGCCGCGGCCGCCCGGTGCGGTCACCAGGCCGATGTCCATGCCGCGCACCTCGGCCAGCACCGGCAGGCCCAGCAGGCCTTCGCTGTCCATCCGCTGCGGTGCGTGCACTTCGCTGATGCCCTGTGCGTGCAGGGCGCGCGCGGTGCCTTCGCCCACGGTCAGCCACGGGCTGCGCTGGGCCGCAGGCATGTGCTGCAGCGCCGCAGCGGCTTCGACCGCTGCCGGGCTGGTGAATACCACCCGTGCGCAGGCCAGTGCGCGGTTCAGCCGCTGTTCGACCGCCGGGCCCTGCAACCGCTGCAGCCGCCACGGCGACAACGCCACGGTCGCCCCGCCCAGCTTGGCCGCAGCCCGCCTCAGCCCGGCATGCTGCCCCTGCGGGCGCAGCGAGATCAGGGTCCAGCCAGTGGGTATCGTATGGTCGGCCATTGACGTCATTATGCGGGCCCTTCGTTGTCGTGGTTGCTGCTCGATGTCCGCTGATGCCCTGACCTCCTCGCTGGCCGCCCTGCAGGACGTGCTTGACTGCATGCCGGCGGTCCGTGCGATGCAGATCCGCCTGGACGGCTATGCCGACGGCGTGCTGCGCATCACCGCGCCGCTGGTGGCCAACGTCAACGACAAGGGCAACGCCTTCGGTGGCAGCCTGGCCTCGGTGCTCACCCTGTCCGGCTGGGCGCTGGTCAGCCTGCGCCTGCGCCTGGCCGGGCACGACGCCGAGGTCTACGTGGCCGACAGCAACCTGCGCTACCTGGCGCCGGTCTACGAAGACCTGCACGCCCACGCCGAAACCGCCGAAGCCAGCAGCTGGGACACCTTCCTGGCCACCTTCCGCCAGCGCGGCAAGGCCCGCATCAGCATCGTCGCCCGCCAGCCGGGGGCCGATGGCCGCTCTGCCGCCGAGCTGAGCGGTCGCTTCGTTGCCTTCGCCAAAGGGTAGGATGGCAGGCTGACGTCCTGGGGAAACCACCGATGCGCCGCCTGATCCAGATCCTGTTGTGCTCCCTGCTGCTGGTCAGCGCCGTGGCCAGTGCCGCTGCCGACGACCTCACCCGCAAGCAGCGCAAGCTGCTGGAAGAGACCCAGATCGCCTACGGCGCAACCATCCGCTGGGGCAGCATGGACGATGCCATTGCCTACCTGGACCCGGAGCTGCGCAAGGAAAAGCCGCCCACCGAGTTCGAGCTCAACCGCTACGCCCAGCTGCGCGTGTCCTCCTACCGCGAGCGCAGCAGCGCCTCGCTGGACGGCGGCCAGGTCGAGCGCCGGGTCGAAATCGGGGTGATCAACCAGAACACCCAGGCCGAGCGCACCGTGGTGGTGGTCGAGCGCTGGCGCTGGGATCCGGACGCCAAGCGCTGGTGGCAGGCCGCCGGCCTGCCGGACCTGTGGCAGGGGCAGTGACCGGCCCGCTGTGGCTTGTGCGACAATCGGCGCCCGCTTAATCGACCCGTGACCTGAGTGAATTACGAAGAGTTGCTGGCCTTCGCTGGCCGAAACCCGATGCTGTCCGCGGCCCTGGTCGGCCTGACCGTGGCCCTCATCGTCACCGAAATCCGCCGCCTGTTCCGGGGCTACAAGGGCATCAAGCCGGCCGAGCTGACCCACCTGATGAATGCCGGTGGCGCGGTCGTGGTTGATCTGTCGCCCAGCGGTGACTTCGAAAAGGGCCACATTGCCGGCAGCCGCAACGCCCAGGCCAGCGCCTTCGGCGCCGAGCACAAGCTGGTGGCAAACGCCAAGCAGAGCCCGGTGGTCCTGGTGTGCCGCAGCGGCAACGCTTCGGAAACCGCCGCCAAGGCGCTGAAGAAGGCCGGCTTTGAAAAGGTCTTCGTGCTGGAAGGCGGCATTCCCGCTTGGCAGCAGGCCGAATTGCCGCTGGTCAAGGGCCGCAACTGATTGCAGGGGATGGCGGAACTGGCCTTGTATGGGCCCGCCGCCGCCCCCATCGCTGTAGTTCGACCATCGTTTTAATCGCATTCATTGGAGTTACTGGAAATGTCCGAAGAGACCACCAACGGCGCCGTTGCGCCGGTCGATGCCGCCACCGGCCCCGCGTTCACCGTCGAGAAGATCTACGTCAAGGACGTTTCCTTCGAATCGCCGAATGCTCCGACCATCTTCAATGACCAGGTCCAGCCGGAACTGCAGCTCAACCTGAACCAGCAGGTGCAGCGCCTGGGCGAGAACGCCTTCGAAGTCGTGCTGGCCGTCACCCTGACCTGCCAGGCCGGTGAGCGCACCGCCTACGTGGCCGAAGTGAAGCAGGCCGGCGTGTTCGGCCTGGTCGGCCTGGACCCGCAGTCGATCGACGTGCTGCTCGGCACCCAGTGCCCGAACATCCTGTTCCCGTACGTGCGCCAGCTGGTCAGCGACCTGATCCAGGCCGGCGGCTTCCCGCCGTTCTTCCTGCAGCCGATCAACTTCGAAGGCCTGTACGCAGAAACCCTGCGCCAGCGCCAGGAGCAGGGCGACGCACCGTCGCTGGCTGACTCCGAGCCGGCCGGCAACGCCTGATCACCGCCGCGACGTCACGGATGAGCACTACCGCTGACAAGATCGCCGTGCTGGGCGCTGGTTCCTGGGGAACCGCGCTGGCCACGCTGCTTGCCCGGCACGGTCACCCGACCGTGCTGTGGGGGCGCGATGCCGCCGTGGTCGAAGCCATCGACCAGCGCCACGAGAACCCGCGCTACCTGCCGGGCATCCCGTTGCCGGACAGCCTGCGTGCGACCACCGACATGGCGGCCGCCCTGCAGGATGCCGCCTGGGTGCTGGTGGTGACGCCGTCGCACGCGTTCAACGAAACCGTGCGTGCGCTGGCACCGCTGCGTCCGGCCGGTGCCGGCGTGGCGTGGGCCACCAAGGGCTTTGAACCCGGTTCGGGCCGCTTCCTGCATGAAGTGGCGCGCGAGATCCTGGGTGACGACGTGCCGCTGGCCGTGGTCACCGGGCCCTCGTTCGCCAAGGAAGTGACCCTGGGCCTGCCCACCGCCATCACCGTGCACGGCGACGTGCCGGAATTCGCCCAGACCGTGGCTGAAGCCATGCATGGCCCGGCGTTCCGCGCCTACACGGGCGATGACATGGTCGGTGCCGAGCTGGGCGGCGCGATGAAGAACGTGCTGGCCGTGGCCACCGGCGTGGCCGATGGCATGCAGCTGGGCCTGAACGCCCGCGCCGGCCTCATCACCCGTGGCCTGAACGAGATGCTGCGGCTTGCCGCGGCCATCGGTGCCAAGCCGGAAACCCTGATGGGCCTGGCTGGCCTGGGCGACCTGGTGCTGACCTGCACCGGCGACCTGTCGCGCAACCGCCGCCTGGGCCTGGCCCTGGGCCGCGGGCAGACGCTGCAGGATGCCGTGCGCGAAATCGGCCAGGTGGTGGAATCGGTACAGACCGCCGACGAAGTGATGCGACAGGCGCGCCGCCATGGCATCGACCTGCCGATCTCCGACCGCGTGCGTGCCGTGCTGCACGGCGAACAGACGCCTGCAGAAGGCCTGCGCGCCCTGCTGGCGCGGGAACAGAAGCCGGAATACCCGGACACGCTGTTCAAGTGAATCGAAAAGCCCCGGCCACGCGCCGGGGTTTTTTCTGCGGGTTCAACCCGGCGGAATGCCGGCACCGCGTAGAATCCCTCCGTCGCAGCCCACACACCCAAGGACAGGGAATGCAATCCCGCAACATTGGCCTCTCATGGATGATCGCGCTGCTCGCCGCGTGTTCGCAGGCGCCGGCACCGCAGGCCGGCAGCGAGCCCACGCCCGCCGCTGAAGCAACCGATGCAGCCGCCGCCACCGCCACGGCGGTCGAACCCGAACCCTCCGTTGAAGACGGCGTCGACCCGTCGGTGTGGGACAACGAGGGTGAGCCGGAACAGGAAAGCCCCGGCGCGGAACTCACCTGCAAGGACAATCCGCTGGCCACCCAGTTCTTCACCCTGGTGGGCGGCAACACCGTGGATGACTGCGGGCGCAAGGACCCGAAGGTGCTGGCCGCATTCAACGCGCTGATGCAGAACACCGCCGCCGCCGAGGCCAGCAACAAGGAGATCCCCTCGCTGCGCGAACGCCTGCTGAGCGGCCCCAGCGGCCCCGGTGAGCTGGAGACGCTGCAGGGTGAGCCGTGGTGGTTCTACACCGCCTGCCAGGCCCACGATTGCCCGGGGACCGCGCTGGCGATGCTGTACTCGCCCGCGCAGTCGAAGATGGTCGGCCGCCTGACCGCGCGCTGCCGCGTGTGGTGGCTGGGCGAGCCCACGGCCGCACAGCGTGAGCTGATCGAGCAGCGGCGGCCGCTGGATGATGCTGCGTTGACGGAAGACAGCGCGCTCTGCGAGTGACGCAGCGCTGGCGCCGGGTCATGCCCGGCGCAACGCGGGTGGATCAGTCGTGCGGTTCCGTGCGCCACGCCATGCCGGGTGCAGGCCGCGTGGCGGTCATGCCCGGCAGCAGGTCCGAGATCCCGGAAAGTTCAGGATGCTGGTGCACGACCCTTTGCATGGAAACGACGCGCGCCTGGGATGGATCGGCTTCGGTGCCATCGAGGAACGCCCAGGAGTGATCATCGGCATAGTGCGTCACGACCAGGACGGGACTGCCGTCCAGCACGGCCTGGCAGGTGATGCACGCTACGTTCGGGGCCTGATCGAATGTCCATTCCATCGTCGCGTTTTCCACGTATATATCGCTCAACCGTCAAGCTGCTCAGCAAGCATTTCAGCCTGCTGCGCGTAGAAGCGGGCTGACACGTCGTTCTTCTGCGCTCTGAACACCGCACTCGCTGCGCGAGCGGCGCTGGCAGCGGTGGTGAAGGCATCGGCGCGATCCTGCCAGGGGTTGTCATCGTTGGATACCAGATCGCCGTCTTTCCAGCGGCCCAGCACAAAGCCGCCCTGATCGTCCCGGCGGGTATCGATGACGCCGATGACCGGCACCCCGTTTTTCAGTTCGCCGTAGAACGCCTCGCCCGCGACCGTTCCATCGCGACGGCGCAACACGCCCAGGCCGGTCGCTTTGCCGCCGGTACAGTCGCCGATCCAATAGGTCGGCCCCGAGGGCAGGGAGCGGGGCGCCTTGAAGCTGCATCCGCTCGCGGGGTCCTTCGCCCAGCCCGCATCCGGCATTTCCTCGCTGGCGACCGTAGAGGTAAAGGCCAGCGCGAACAGTGCGCTGAGGAGGGCAGGTTTCATGTCAGATCTCCTTTCGACATTCAGCGGCAGGGGTCTTCATCGGGCGAAGCATTGGGGTAAGGGCAGGGAAGGAAGCCGATGTTGCCCAGCTCGGCAAGATTGGTCTGCATGGCGCCGCCGGGCACCTGCCATCGGCCATCTTCCTTGACCGCGCCAAGTTCGGCGTGCTGTTCGTGGTCGATCAGCCGGGCAAGGAAGGGAAACACGGCGCGCATGTCACTGCGCAGGGCCCACGCGGGAGGATCCACGATGCGATAGCGGTAGCGCACCACGCCGTCTTCGCCGCGGCTGATGCTGGTGATCTGCTTCCGGCCAAAACAGAGGTAGGGCGACGGCGGGCTGCCAGGACCGATCGCTTCCAGCTGCAGATAGGGCTTGCCGGTTTCGGTAATGGAAATGCGCGCCTGCGGCGTCACGTTGGCACGGTTCACCACCGGTTCGGCTCGAATGAGGTCGGCGGCGATCAGGGCCTCGATTCCGGGGCTGGCGAGATGTTCCGCGCTTTGCTCGATCGGCCACTCGGGTGCCACCAGCACCGCGCATACCTTCGAGCCGTCCATCTGGGCGCGCAGATCAGCGGTGATGGATGCCGCGTCATCGCGGGTACCGCACGCAGCCAGTACGAGCGGCAACATCGCAGCGCACGCAGTGCGCATCATGGTGCGGCGAACAGGGTGCCTCATGGCGCAGTCTCTCCTTGCGAAATTCCATTTTCCCGCCGCAGGCGGCCAGGGATTTGTGAGCTTCGTCGCAAATGCTTTGGCTGTCTTGTTGAATCTAGCATGTGAGGCTCGCGGCCACGGCAAGACCGGCTTCCACTGTGAGGTCTGCCCGCTGTGCAGCGCACCGCTCCGTCTGGAGTCCGGCATACTCGGCGAATGCTGCGCCCAACTGTCGGCATCTCATTCAAGCCGATGTCGCTTTGCGGCGAAGCTTGATTCCAGCGTTTCGGACGACCGCAAAGAAGGAGCGCAACGATGTGCCAGTGGAGCCCTGCCGTTGTCTCCCATTGGGATGGGCTGTTCGACGCCGGCATCCGTATGCCGACTGCAGGCGACTTCAGCCTGGTGATCAACCCGCATCTCACCGCCGAGCGCCGCGCAATGGTGATGGTGAATCCGCATGGCAGCACGCGTGCGGCACTGTCTCCCTCCATTGCTTCGGCCCTGGGAATCGCGCCGGACACTCTGCCGGTCTCACTGCAAGGTCTGCGCGATGCCCTCGGTGCCGCCGGCGTCGAGATGCACGCGCCCGATATCATCTACTACGTGGCCGCTGCGGGCCCATCCACGACGCAAGCCGGCACGTTGCCCGAGGTGCGCGTGCTGAGGCCTGACGATGCAGCGCTGTTCGATGGCTTCATGGCACAGGTGCCTGCAGACGATCAGGACGATGCCTCCGTGGAACTGGGGCACTGGGCGACCTTTGGCGCGTTCGTCGAATCAGAGTTGCTGGCGGTCTCCAGCCTCTACCCCTGGGGCGGCGTGGCAATCGCCGATATGGGTGTGCTGACCACGCCGAGCGCGCGCGGAAAGGGCCTGGCAAGGTCGCTGGTGCGCGCGATGATTGAGTACGCCAGCGAGCGCGGACATGAAGCGCAGTACCGCTGCCAGTTCGACAACGTGGCTTCGAATGGGCTTGCAGAATCTTTGGGGCTGACGGCGTATGGAAAGTGGGAAGTCGCCCGCTCGCCATAGGGCTGCCGCGATCATAGCGCGGCCAGCTGTCCGTTCTTCGCGGGAACGGCGCACTGCAGGCGCGCGGGAATCTGTCCGGCTTCAACCAGGCCCGGGCAGGTTCATGCTGGCCGCGCGGAACATCTTCGAAACGCGCGCCGCGTAAGCACGCGCACTAGGCATTCGAATCTTCCTCAGGTAGGCGGTGATGTCAGACGATTCGTCACGCAGGACCAGGTACTCGACCAGGTGGCCAATGGGCAGATGCAGGTTGGCCGCTTCATTGACGATATTGTCCGCACCGCCCTCTGCTTCAGAGAAGGCAACGAGCTTCTGCGCGATGTAGTTGAACGTCTGGAGGCGTTCGGTTGTGATCAGCTCACGCAATGCGATGGGCGTGGTACCGGCGTGCTCCAGCCAGGCTTCATGCAGGGCTACGATCACCGGCTCCACTGCAGCGTCGTGGTCGAAGCGCTGGTGCTCGAGATGCGCATCCAGCGCGAGCACGTAGTCGCGATAGACAGCAGAGGCGAGCAGATCCTTCAGCGTCATGGGACATGACCTTGGAAAAACTCCGGTTATAGCGAAACGGGTCGCCATGGGCAAAGCCCCCGCACTGTGGTTCGTGGATAATGCGCGCAACCGGGGCCCGTGGGTCCGTCTGACAGGGAGTCGGATCTTCGAGCCGTACTGCACGTAACCGGGCGCATCGTCACCCACGTTCACCCCGCAGCAGCGAGAATGCATCACCGGGCACGCGTTGATGCGTGCCATTCACTGCCCGCAGGATCGCGAAGATGTCCAACACTCCCTTTGGCGAATCGTCATGCGCTGCCGCCGCCAGTGGCTGCGTCGAGGTTCGCGGTGCGCGCGAGCACAATCTCAAGAACATTGATGTCTCCATTCCGCGAAACGCGCTGGTGGTGTTCTCCGGCGTCTCCGGCTCCGGCAAGTCATCGCTGGCTTTCGGAACCGTGTATGCGGAGGCGCAGCGACGCTACTTCGAGTCCGTCGCGCCTTATGCGCGGCGCCTGATCGACCAGGCGGGCGTGCCCGACGTGGATACCATCGATGGTCTGCCGCCGGCGGTGGCGCTGCAGCAGCAGCGCGGTGCCAGCAATGCGCGCTCATCGGTGGGCAGCGTGACCACGCTGTCCAGCTTGGTACGCATGATGTATTCGCGCGCCGGGTCCTACCCGGCCAACCAGCCCATGCTGTACGCCGAGGACTTTTCACCCAATACGCCGCAGGGCGCCTGCAGCACCTGCCACGGCCTTGGCCATGTGTATGAGGTGACCGAGGCGCTGATGGTGCCGGATCCTTCCCTCAGCATCCGTGAGCGCGCCATCGCCTCCTGGCCACCGGCCTGGCACGGCCAGAACCTGCGCGACATCCTGGTCACGCTGGGCTACGACATCGACGTGCCGTGGAAGACGCTGCCGAAGAAAGCCCGCGACTGGATCCTGTTCACCGAGGAGGCGCCGAGCGTGCCGGTCTATGCGGGCTTCACCCCCGCCGAGACCCGTGCCGCGCTCAAGCGCAAGCAGGAGCCCAGCTACATGGGCACCTACACCGGCGCGCGCCGCTACGTGCTGCACACGTTTGCCAATACCCAGAGTGCACTGATGCGCAAGCGCGTGTCCCGCTACATGGAGGGCAGGCTGTGCCCGGCCTGCGAGGGCAAGCGGCTGAAACCCGAGGCACTCTCGGTCACCTTTGCTGGCGTGGATATCGGCGAGTTCATGCGCCTGCCACTGGACCAACTGGCGGACCTGCTGCAGCCGGTTGCCGAAGGTGATTTCAGCGGCTACGGCACGCGTGCCCGCGCGGGCCGGAAGGCAGCGCTGTCGGAAGAGAAACAGCTTGCGGCGCAGCGCCTCGCGGGCGGGGTGATGGCGCGCGTGCGCCAGCTGCGTGGCCTGGGCCTGGGCTACCTGTCACTGGATCGCGCGACGCCGACGCTGTCGGCCGGCGAACTGCAGCGCCTGCGGCTGGCCACGCAGTTGAGCTCGCTGCTGTTTGGTGTGCTGTACGTGCTCGATGAGCCATCGGCGGGTCTGCACCCGGCCGACAGCCAGGCGCTGTACGACGCGCTGGAGCGGCTGCGTGACGGCGGCAACTCGGTGTTCGTGGTCGAACACGATCTGGAGCTGATGCGTCGCGCGCAATGGCTGGTGGATGTGGGACCGGAGGCGGGCGAGCACGGCGGGCGCGTCCTCTACAGCGGTGAGCCGGAGGGGTTGCGCCAGGTCGAGGATTCCCGGACGGCGCTGTATCTGTTCGACCGGGTGGCGGCGCCTGCCAGCCGGCAGCGCAGTGCCTCGAGCTGGCTGGAGCTGAAGGACATCCACCGGCACAACCTGAAGGGCGTGGACGCGCAGGTGCCGCTGGGCGTGCTGACCGCAGTGACCGGAATCTCCGGTTCGGGCAAGTCGAGCCTGATGGCGCAGGCCTTGCCTGAGCTGGTGCTGCTGCACCTGGGCCACGAGCCTGCGGAAGACACTGCAGATGCGCCGCCGACCGATGGCCCCACGGTGATCGAGGCAACACGCGGCCGGCTGGCCGGTGATGTGGATGCCCTGCAACGCGTCGTGCAGGTGGACCAGAAGCCCATCGGCCGTACGCCGCGATCCAACCTGGCGACCTACACCGGGCTGTTTGACCACGTGCGCAAGCTGTTCGCCGCGACGCCCACCGCGCGCCGCCGCCGCTTCGACGCCGGGCGCTTCTCGTTCAACGTGGCCAAGGGCCGCTGCGAAACCTGCGAAGGCGAGGGCTTTGTCAGCGTCGAACTGCTGTTCATGCCCAGCGTCTATGCGCCGTGCCCTACCTGCCATGGGGCGCGCTACAACGAGGCCACGCTGAAGGTGCTGTGGAAGGACCGCAACATCGCCGAGGTGCTGCAGATGACGGTGGACGAGGCGCATGCGTTCTTCAGCGAGGAAGAGGCCATTGCGCGCCCGCTGCACCTGCTGCGGGACATCGGCCTGGGCTACCTGCGGCTGGGCCAGCCCGCCACCGAGCTCTCCGGTGGCGAGGCGCAACGCATCAAGCTGGCCACCGAACTGCAGCGCAGCCAGCGCGGCCGCAGCTTGTACGTGCTGGATGAACCCACCACGGGCCTGCACGCATCGGACGCGGACCGGCTGATGGTCCAGCTGCAGCGCCTGGTGGATGCGGGAAACACGGTGGTGATGATCGAGCACGACATGCGCGCGGTCGCGCAGGCGGACTGGGTGATCGACGTCGGCCCGGGTGCCGGCGGGGCGGGCGGCACCGTTGTGGCGAAAGGCACGCCGCACCAGGTCGCTCGGGCCAAGGGCAGCAGGACGGCACCCTTCCTTGCGGGTGAGCTGAAGCGAAGCGGCTGAGGCGAGGTCCGCGCGCTGGACGGCGCGCACCTCCACAGCGGTATGGCCATCGGCCAACAGTACATAACCACTGGGCATTTCTGCATTGGGGCGCGAGCGGGGTTAATGAATGTGCAATGTCTGGCGCGCCCGTCGTGGCGCGCAGGCAGCGCTTCCCCCACTACCCGTACGCCCCACGATGACGACAGCTCGTTCCTCACTGCGCCCGCGATTGCTGGCGTTGGCGGTGTTGCTTGCCACCGCGTCCCCCGCACTTCATGCGCAGTCCACCACCGGCGCGATCGCCGGCCTGGCCCCTCCCTCCGCGCAGCGCATCTTCGTCCGCAGCGATACCGGCCTCACCCGTGAGGTGACGGTGGATGCGCGCGGCCGCTACACCATCAGCCAGCTGCCGCTGGGCCGCTATTCCGTGGAGGCGCGCGATGCCAACGGCAAGGTGCTGCAGACCCGCGAGGGCGTTGCGCTGACGGTGGGCACCAGTACCGAAGTGTCGTTCGGCGAGGTGACCCGCCTGGATGGCGTGCAGGTCAGCGCCGATCGCGCGGCCGCCGCAATCGACGTCAGCAGCGTGGATTCACGCACGGTGATCACCGCCGAGCAGCTGCAGCGCCTGCCACTGGGCCGCTCGGCCGAGGCCATCGCCCAGCTTGCGCCGGGCGTGGTCGGCAACGGTGGCAACGGTAGTTACGCCGGCCCGACCGGCGCGCAGCTGGTCAGCTTCGGCGGCTCGTCGGCGGCCGAGAACGCGTACTACATCAACGGCTTCAACAGCACCGATCCGCTGCGCGGCCTGGGCGGCCTGACGCTGCCCTATGGCAGCATCGACCAGCAGGAAATCTACACCGGCGGCTACAGCGCCAAGTACGGCCGTTCCGATGGCGGCGTCATCAATGCCGTGGGCAAGCGCGGCACGAACGACTGGCACTTCGGCGGGCAGTTCACCTGGGAGCCTGCCTCCACGCGCTCGGACAAGGATGATGTGCGCTACCCGGGCGACGGCGCGCTGTACTCACCGGAGAGCAAGGACCGCGAGTGGGTGACCACCCAGAGCATCTACGCCGGCGGCCCGCTGATCGAAGACAAACTGTTCTTCTTCGGCTCCTACGAGCTGGAGCGCCGCGAAGGCACCGACGTCAAGAACGTCGAGGCGACCAACTCCTACTCGAAGTATGAGTACAACCGTCCGCGCTGGTACGCCAAGCTGGACTGGAACATCACCGACAATCACCTGCTGGAACTGACCGGTGCGTCCAGCCGCAATGTCTTCCGTGGCGACATCTTCGCCTACGACTACGACACGCTCACCCGTGGCGCGCAGCGCGGCAAGGAAGACACCACCAAGACCGGCGGCGACCTGTGGACGGCCAAGTACACCGGCTACCTGACCGACCGGCTGACGGTGAGTGCGCAGTACGGCGAGATGAAGACCGATGACTACATCGGCAACCCGGCCTACGACGGCGGCCTGACCTACATCAACAGCGCCAACCTGCAGAATCCGGCACTCAATGGTGGCACGCCGATCACCAACGCGCAGACCACCTCGCTGCTGGTCGATCCCGCGCGCGGCAACCGCAGCAACAACCTGCGGCTGGATGCGAACTATGTGCTGGGCGACCACAGCATCACCGTGGGCATCGACAACCAGAACGCACGCGCGCTCAACCGTGGCTCGGTGGCATCGGCCGATGGCTACTACTGGATCTACGGCCAGTCCAACCCGAACGTGCCGATCAACACCGGCCTGGGCGTGCCGGCCACCGGTGGCATCCGCAATGGTGCAGACGGCTACTACGTGCGCCAGTACATCTACAGTGCGCTGGCCTCGGTACGTGCTTCGCAGCGGGCACAGTACATCGAGGACAACTGGCAGGTGAGTGACCGCCTGCTGCTGAACCTGGGCCTGCGCCTGGACCAGTTCACCAACTACAACCGCGACGGCGATGCGTACATCAAGCAGACCAGCGGGCAGTGGGCGCCGCGGCTGGGCTTCAGCTGGGATGTCGGCGGCGACGGCCGCTTCAAGGTGTTCGGCAACGTGGGCCGCTACTACCTCGCATTGCCGCTGAACCCTGCGTTCAACGCGGCCGGCGCAACGCTGGCGACGTCCACCTACTACACCTACGGCGGCATCGACAGCAACGGCTACCCGACCGACCTCACCGCGTTCTCCGATGCGGTGTCATCCAACAACAACTACGGCCTGCTGCCGGATGCGAGGACGGTGGCCACCTCTGGCATCAAGCCCTCCTTCCAGGATGAGTTCATCCTCGGCTTCACCAAAGCACTGGGGCAGGACTGGGTGTACGGCGCGAAGGCGACGTACCGCGTGCTGCGCAGTGGCGTGGACGACTACTGCGATATCGATGCGGTACTCGGCAAGGCCAGCAGCCTTGGCTACAACGTGACCAAGGACAGCAATCCGGTCAGCTGCTGGCTGATCAACCCGGGCCGTGCCAACACCTTCAACCTGGTCGATACCAGCGGCAATTACGTGAGCGTGCCGCTGACCAATGCCGAGATGGGCTTCCCGAAGTTCAAGCGCAACTACTACGCGGTGAACCTGTCGCTGGAACACCCGTTCGATGGCCGCTGGTATGGCCGCGCCGACTACACCTGGTCGCGCAGCTACGGCACTACCGAAGGCCAGCTGCTGTCGGGCATCGGCCAGACCGCGGTGTCGACCACGCAGGCCTGGGATTACGCCCAGCTGATGGAGCACACCAACGGACCGCAGAGCAACGACCACACCCACCAGTTCAAGCTGCATGGCTACTACCAGCTGACGCCGGAATGGCTGCTCTCGGCCAACGTGCGGGTGATTTCGGGTGCGCCGTTCAGCGCGCTGGGTTCCTATGGCCCGGACTTCGAGGATCCTTCCGGCTATGGCATCGCCTACCACTTCTACAACGGCCAGCCGGCGCCTCCGGGCAGCCAGGGGCGGCTGCCGTGGCTGAAGCAGCTGGACCTGGGCGTGTCCTATCGCCCGGCCGCGGCCGAGGGCCGGCTGGGCTTCAACCTGGATGTATTCAACGTGTTCAACAGCCAGGTGGCGCTGTGGAAGTCGCCGTACTCCGAGCTGGACCCGGGGCAGCCTGACCCGCTGTACGGGGCGGCGACGGTGCGGCAGGCGCCGCGCTCGCTGCGGGTGAGCGTGAGCTACGACTACTGAGGGAGAAATGCGGAGCGGGTAGGGGAAGGATCCCCTGCCCGCACGGGAAGCAAGGGACCCGGTGCAGGCCCTGTGCGGACATGGCACCATCCGAAGAACGGCAGCTGCGATCCTGGTGCGTGGTGAACGCAGCCATCTGCCCATCTTCGAGTGGAAGGAACCCCGGTGCGCGAGAGAGTCATCCGCTTCAATGAAGCCCAGGCACAGCGATTCTGTACCCGGTTGTGGCTTGAGCTGACCGTGGCGGGCCGAAGTCTCTGGTCGGACCCAGGCCTCTCCCCGCGGAGTGCACTGGATCGGGCGGTGGACGCTTCGGATGACGTCGCCGATGCCCAGCATCCGTAAATCGACCGTACTCCGCCTGAGCATTGCAGGCGCCATCCTTCTGGCCGGCATGGTCGCGTATCCGTTCGCCCGGGACAGCTGGCAGGACCTGCAGTCCCGACGTGCCCAGGAGCGCGATTTCGTCGCTGCGGATGACCTCGACCAGCAGGCCATCGTGAGGGCGCTGCTGATCCGGGAGCTTGCCATGGTGGTGCCCTGTGCACCATCAGTGGCCTGTCCTGCCCCGGTCATCCACTTTGACCGGAATACGGCAACGCTTCGCCCGCTCAGCGGCGTCGGGCCATGGACGGCGTACGAGGTGCGATCTGCGCTACCGATGAGGTCCCTGGTCGATACCGGGGATGCATCACTGCCGCCCCCCCTGCGGGAACTGCTGCAGTGGCTGGTGCAGCGCTCAGCAGTGAACGCAGACCCGGCACTGCCGGGCATCGTATATGTCAGCGACCCCGCACTCCTGCCGCCGCTGGGCACACCCCATGCCTGCGACGGACCGAGGGGTCCGATGCTGGTGAGGATCAGCAGGGCGGCCGTGCAGGCCCCACAGGGGGTGGCACTGGCGCTTGTGGTGCCGACCTACTGTGATCGAAGTGGGAACACGTGGGTGGCGAGGCTGCAGCGAAATGGCACGCAGTGGCAGGTTGTCGAGTAGCCCAGCTCTACCGTCATCACCGCCCGGCCAGCTCCTCGCGCACGATCTGTGCGCCGGCACTGAGCGCCCGCAGCTTGCCGCGTGCCACCTCACGCGACAGCGGCGCCATGCCGCAGTTGGTGCAGGGGTAGAGCTTGTCGGCATCAACGAACTGCAGCGCCTTGCGCAGGGTGTTGGCCACTTCTTCCGGCGTCTCCACCGTGCTGGACGCCACGTCGATGGCACCCACCATCACCTTCTTGCCGCGCACCAGCTCGATCAGGTCGATGGGCACGTGCGAGTTGTGGCATTCCAGCGAGATGAGGTCGATGCTGGACTGCTGCAGCTTGGGGAACGACTCCTCGTACTGGCGCCACTCCGAGCCCAGCGTCTGCTTCCAGTCGGTGTTGGCCTTGATGCCATAGCCGTAGCAGATGTGCACGGCGGTTTCGCACTTCAGCCCTTCGATCGCGCGCTCCAGGGTGGCCACGCCCCAGTCGTTCACCTCGTCGAAGAACACGTTGAAGGCGGGTTCGTCGAACTGGATGATGTCCACGCCAGCAGCCTCCAGCTCCTTCGCTTCCTCGTTGAGGATCTTCGCGAATTCCCAGGCCAGCTTTTCGCGGCTCTTGTAGTGCGCGTCGTACAGGGTGTCGATCATGGTCATCGGGCCGGGCAGCGCCCACTTGATCGGCTGTGCGGTCTGCCGGCGCAGGAACTTCGCATCCTCGACGAATACGGATTTCGGACGGCTGACCGCACCGACCACGGTCGGTACGCTGGCGTCGTAGCGGTTGCGGATGCGCACGGTCTCGCGCTTGTCGAAGTCGACGCCGTCGAGGTGTTCGATGAAGGTGGTGACGAAATGCTGCCGTGTCTGCTCGCCGTCGCTGACGATGTCGATGCCGGCGTGCTGCTGTTCCTGCAGGGACAGGCGCAGCGCGTCGTGCTTGCCTTCGGTCAGTGCGTCATCCTGCAGCTTCCAGGGCGACCAGAGCTTTTCGGGCTCGGCGAGCCAGGAGGGCTTGGGCAGGCTGCCGGCGGTGGAGGTGGGCAGTAGTTTCTTCATCGTGTACGGGGTCTTTGTCCTGGGGGAGGGAGATGCGATGGATCAGCGGGCAGCCCACTGCTCGAGCACGGCGCGGTAAGGCTTGATGAAGTGCTCTTCGGTGAACCTGCCCTGCTTGACTGCCAGCTGGCTGCGCTCTTCGCGGTCGTAGACGATGCGGGTGGACGAATAGTCCTGGTGCTTCAGGCTGGGCTGGTAGACCTTGCCGGCCACCGAATTGGCGTTGTAGATCTCCGGGCGGTAGATCTTCTGGAACGCTTCCATGGTGCTGATGGTGCCGATCAGTTCCAGGTTCGAGTAATCGCCAAGCAGATCGCCCTGGAAATAGAACGCCAGCGGGGCGACGCTGCCCGGCGGCATGAAGTAGCGCACCTGCAGGCCCATCTTGTCGAAGTACTGGTCGGTGGGCGAGAACTCGCCCTGGCGGTACTCCACGCCCAGAATGGGATGGTGGTTCTCGGTGCGGTGGTAGGTCTTGCTGCTGGACACGCTGATGCAGATCACCGGAGCCTTGCTGAAGTTGGCGCGGTAGGCGTCCGATTCCAGGAAGTGCTTGAACAGCTTGCCGTGCAGGTCGCCGAAGCCTTCGGGAATGCCGAACGTCGCCTTGCCCTCGTTGCTGGCCGGCAGCACGACGCTGAAATCGTAGTCGCGCACGTAGGACGAGAAATTGTTGCCGACGATGCCGTCAGTGCGCGTACCGGTGTGCGTGTCGACGATGGTCGGGCGCAGCACTTCGATCAGCGGGAACGGATCGCTGCCTTCATCGCCATCGACGTGCATCTCCACCGAGATGATGTCCAGCTCGACCGCGTAGCGATCCGCGCTGGGGTTGTCCCAGTGCGCCAGATCGTTGAAGCGGTTGTTGATCATGCCGATCGTGTTGCGCAGGTTTTCCTGGCGCGAGGCGCCGCGGGCCAGATTGGCGAAGTTGGTGGTGATGCGCGTGCCGTCGGCCGGCTGGTAATCCTCGTTGAAGGGGATGCGGGTGATGCGGAAGGTGAAGGCGTCGGTGGTCATGGGCGGCGTTCCGTTTACTTAAAGGGCGTCGGCGGTTTCGGCGGGCACGGGCGCTGGGCGGTGGGACAGCGCCAGCAGGGGCAGGGCCCGCTGCACGGCCAGGCGCGCCCGCTGCAGCAGGGCCTCGTCGTGCACGCGCCCGTCGGCGAAATCCTTGTCGGTGGCGTAGACGCCCAGCGGCAGGGTGCGTGCCTGGAAGAAGCTGAAGAGCGGCCGCAGCTGGTGGTCGATCATCAGCGCGTGGCGCTCGCTGCCGCCGGTGGCAGCCAGCAGGGTGGGGGTGTCGACCAGCGCGTCCTGGTGGATGAAATCGAAGAAGTGCTTGAACAGGCCGGTGTACGAACCGCGGTAGACCGGCGTGGCGACCACCAGCACGTCGGCCTGTTCGACCGTGGCCAGGGCCTGCTCGGCGGCGGCGGGCAGCTGCGAGCGCCACAGGGCACCGGCCAGCTGCGGGGCCAAATCACCCAGTTCGACCAGGTGCGGTTCGCTCGGCACGTGCTCGCCGATCAGGTCCAGCAGGTGTTCGCACAGGGTGGCGGCGCGCGAGGGGCGCTGCAGGCCACCGGAGACGGCGACGATACGGAGGGGGCGGTGGGGAGAAAGCATGCCCCGATGCTAGTCAGCCCTTCCCATGACGTAAAATGGTTTTACTTCACGCATCCATGAGTGGGATTCATCGACATGCTGGAACGAATCCACCTGAGCATCGTCCAGCAGGTCGAACTGCAGGGCTCGCTGACCGCCGCCGCCGGCGTGCTGAACCTGACCCAGTCGGCGCTGAGCCACAGCATGAAGAAGCTGGAGCAGCAGCTGGGCACCGATGTCTGGCTGCGCGAGGGCCGCAGCCTGCGCCTGACCCAGGCCGGCCAGTACCTGCTGGCGGTGGCCAACCGGGTGCTGCCGCAGCTGGACCTGGCCGAGGAACGGCTGGGCCAGTTCGCACAGGGCGAGCGCGGTTCGCTGCGCATCGGCATGGAATGCCACCCCTGCTACCAGTGGCTGCTGAAGATCGTCTCGCCCTACCTGGCGTCGTGGCCGGACGTGGATGTGGACGTGAAGCAGAAGTTCCAGTTCGGTGGCATCGGTGCCCTGTTCGGCTACGAGATCGACCTGCTGGTGACCCCCGACCCGCTGTTGAAGCCGGGCCTGAAGTTCGTTCCCGTGTTCGATTACGAGCAGGTGCTGGTGGTGGCCAAGGACCACGCGCTGGCCAAGGCGGAGTACGTGAAGCCACGGCAGCTGACCCAGGAAGTGCTGATCAGCTACCCGGTGCCGTTCGAACGCCTGGACATCTACAACCAGTTCCTGCTGCCGGCCGGGGTCACCCCGCGCCGCCACAAGGCCATCGAAACCACCGACATCATGATGCAGATGGTGGCCAGCGGCCGCGGCGTGGCCGCCATGCCACGCTGGCTGGTGGAGGAGTACGCGGCGCGCATGGACGTGGTGCCGGTGCGCCTGGGTGCCAAGGGCATCCCCAAGCAGATCTACCTGGGCGCGCGCGAGGCGGACACCGGCATCGACTACCTGCAGGCCTTCGTTGAACTGGCACGGGGCAGCTCGATCGCCGGCACGCTGCGCGGGGCCAAGTGATGCCTGCAGCCACCACGCAGGCTGCACGCGCCTTCATCGATGCCTGTTCGCTGGAGGTGAGTGCGAAGGCCATGCCCGCGTTGCACGCCGAAGCAGCCCGCATCGCACCCGGCACGACCATTTCCATTCCTTACCTGGCCAGCGAGGACGACGACGCGCGGATTGCTGCGGCGCGCCGCGTGCGCGAACTGGGGCTGCAGCCGATGCCGCACCTGTCGGCACGCCGCATCGGGTCGCTGGAAGCGCTCGAGCGGTTCATTGCGCGTGCGGCAGGCGAGGCCGGTGTCGAGCAGTGCCTGCTGGTTGCCGGTGATCTGGCCACGCCCGCCGGCCCGTTTGCCGACAGCGCGTCCCTCATCGACACCGGCCTGCTGGAACGCGCAGGCATCAAGGTGGTTGCCGTCGGCGGGCACCCGGAAGGCCATCCGGTGATGGGCGCTGACGAGCGCTGGCAGGTGCTGGAGCGCAAGTGCCAGGCCATCCAGGCGCGTGGCATGGCGCCGAAGATCATCACCCAGTTCGCCTTCGATGCCGACATCGTGCTGGCCTGGCTGGATGCACTGCGCGCGCGTGGCATCGGCCACCCGGTGCTGGTGGGTGTGCCCGGGCCGGCCAGCGTCACGCGGTTGCTGCGCTATGCGGCGATGTGCGGCGTGGGTGCCAGCGCATCGATGCTGGCGCGGTATGGCATCTCGATCGGCCGGTTGCTGGGTACCGCCGGGCCGGATGTGTTCGTGGATCGCCTGGTGGGAGGCCTGACCGAAGCGCATGGGCAGGTCAGCCCGCACCTGTTCCCGTTTGGTGGCATCGCGCCGTCGCTGGACTGGGTGGCGCAGTACCGCGTGCGCGTGGGTGCTGGGCGGCGTTGACCTTTGGACCGCCTCGCTCATCAGCTACAGGTTGGGATAGATCACTGTCCACTGGATGATGCTCAGGTTGATCAGACCGTGCACAACCGCTCGCTGCCAAGTGTCCAGCGAAAACTTGTAGATGCACGCGCAGATGGCGATCGAAAACAGGAAGGCTGAGATCCTCGCATCAGGGTGGACCCATGCGAAGAGAAGGCTGACAGCAACCGACGCAACGATCTTGCCCAGGTAGTGCGCAGCGCCGGTCAGAAGGAGGTGTCGTACCACTTTCTCTTCGAACAGCGGAGCAGCAACACAGCTTGTAAACACGCCCAGCAGGTAGTAAGCGAGTGGGATCTGATCCCAGGTCAGGAACTGCGAAGTATTGCGGCTGGGGTACCCGACAAAAGCAATCCATAGCGCGCCACCGAACAGGCCAAGCAACACGACAAGTACTGACGTCCTTGCGGTCCAGCGTGCCCTTGGCTCGTTCGGGAACATCCATAAGCAGACAAGAAAAGCAGCCAATTCCGTCAGTGCTTTTGAGCCGAATACGTCGAGCGCCTCGAGGGCGAACTGGGCCAGGCCGACCGCAAGGGTCGCCATCCCAGCGACGAAAATCCTGTTCTCAGGCTTGTCTGCGGGTCTGCACGACAAGGCTTGGAGGAAGGTCATGCCGATTTCTCGTTGAAGACGTTGACCCATGATGTGCCAACGCTCACCGTGCCTGCCTAAGCTGGACGCTTGGCGGCTGCACGGTGATAAACGAGCAACACGAAAACTACACCGGGAAATCCAAAAATGGCTGCTTGAGCCGCTTCCCGCTAGATCGACCACCGATACATCAAGAGCAAGCGTTTCATCGCTTGCCCTATCCGCGAACCTACTTGCCTGCGTGCTGGGCTTGGGTCATTTCAGCACCCTTCTCTGCACCACGGCTCTGCGCAAACGCAGGGAACGTCTTCTCGATCGAATCCTTGTCCGGCAGCACGTAGAACACGCCGCCCTTCTCGAACGTGGACTGCACGACCTGCTCATAGAAACCTGGGCTGACATTGATGCAGCCATGGGTCACGCGGTTGTCGTCCGGCGTCGGCGTTGCCAGCCGCTCGGCGCGCTTTTCCTTCGGGGTGCCCGGCGGCAGCGGGTGCATCGAGACGGCGGAATCGTAGTCCACCCACAGCACGCGGCCGGCGTCGTCGGACGGGCCGTAGCCACCAATGAAGCGGCCTGCAGGGGTCGTGCGGTCGTGGCCGGGAATCGCGCTCAGCGCGACCTTGGCCACGTTCGGGGCGGAGTGATCGCCCTTGGCCGAACCAAACAGTGCGGGTGCAGCGCCGCGCAGCTTTCCGTCGCTGCCAAAGACCAGCACCTGTGCGGCGGCCTTGTCCATGATCGCGAACGGATAGCCCTGGCTGTCCTTGCTGGCGACCACCCAGCCGGCGAGTTCGATCACCGTCTCGGACACCTCCTGTCCTTCCGGCAGCTCATCGACGGCAGCCGTGGGTTGCGTAGCGGCATCCTTGTCGCCCTTGGCGCTGGCCACGCCGGTACCGGCCAGTGCCAGCGCAAGGGTCAGCGCGACGCAGGCGGTGCGGATTGCGGGGGATGTGTACGTACGGATGGCGCGATTCCTCGGATGAATACGGTGATTCAAGGGAACCAGTGGCCGGGGGAGACCACTGGTTCCCGGTTCAGCTTAGCCGCGCGGGGTGCGGCGGGGAGCGGATTCGAGCTGCTGCACGCGACCTTCGATCTGGTCCAGGCGCTGGTTGGCCTGCTGGGCGGACTGGTTGGCGGACTCGGCGCTCTGCGCCGCGCCCTGGACCTTCACGTCAAGCGCGTCGAGGCGCGTGTTGACCTTCGCGAAGTCTTCTTTGTAGCTGGCGCACGCGCCGAGGCTGAGGGCAAGGATTGCCACGCCGAGGGGACGAGCGATCTTCAGGTGCTGCGTGGAAAGGGTCATTGCATTCCCTCCTTCGTCTGGGGAGTCTGGAATATAGCGGGCTTTTTGTTAGTTCCATGAATGCCTTTTCAGCTGCAGTTCGCGGACGTGCAGACACTGTGAAGAGCGCGCAGTCATGTTCGATTTGCCGCGAATTCAGCTGTCTGCGATGCACATGTGCTAACGCCGATGACGCCTGAATGAGTGGAGTGTTCGCTGCGCGATGCGATCGCATGGCGCAGATGCATCGCCACGTGCGTGCTGCACAGCCGTTGTGCATTTGTGGCGAGCAGAGGCCGCTGATAGCCTGATCAACTGCACATGATGTTGCCGCATCAATAAACGCGTCGAACGTATCGCCAGCACACTGCCAGTGCGATCAGGAATGTCATCGGCAGCGACCACGCAATCCACGTTGACAGCTGCCGGAACAGTGCCGGTCCGTGTAGGATGCGATCGTAGTACGAGGCGTCGAACAGCACGAATCCATGCGGCAGCAACACGGTGATGATCGGCGTAGGCACCGGCGCTGCCAGCAGGGCGGACACGAAGGCGAGCAGCACGACGACAGCGGCCGAGCGGATGCCCCTGCGACGCAGGGCGCGAAGCGCGATATGGAGCGCAAGCGCAAACGGTGAAGCGAGTGCTGCCCAGAGCAGCAGCACACCGGCAAAGGCGAGGATGTGCGGCATGCCTGCTCCCAGGTGGTGTGACCGATCAGCGGGGTGGCGGTGCGACGGGGCAGGCGACCGCGCCTGTTTCACCCGCACCAACCTTGTCGGTGAAGTCATCGCTCACGTCGATGATCGACAGGAGTGCCAGCCTTGCTGATGGGAATGCCACGTTGCCACTCATCCTTGATGGACCTGCACGAGGCGCAGCGTAGCGTGGAGGATGGCAGCGGTACAGCAGGCGGCCCGCTTCCACTCGCCTGCTAGACTGTCCGCCCCCTGCCTCATGGATGGATGCATGGCTGTCCAGCGCCTCAAGCCCCTGCCAAAGAAGGACATTGCAGCGTTGCGTGCGCGCTGGACCCCGGACCTCGTGCCGAACCTGTCCCATCCACGGCGCAAGCATGACTGGCGCGACAAGACCATCAGCAACCGCCACTGGGAACCGTCGCCGTTCGGCACAACGGCCGATGGCCGGCTGGACTATCGCGGGTTTCCTTATCCGGTTCCGCACTACCAGAACCTGCAGTCCGTGGATCTTTCCCATGCCCAGGAGGGCGGCGGGGCGACCTTCCTGACCTACGCCGTCATGCAGGACTGCGATTTCACCGGTGCATCGCTGGGGAACGTTTCGGAAACCCTCATCCGTTGCTGCTTCAATCTGTGCGAGTTCATCCAGGTCACACTCGGCGGCGCGTTTGATGGATGCAGCTTCGTGCAGGCAAAGCTGCGCAAGTGTGGTTCAACGGCCACCTTCACTGATTGCGATTTCCGCGATGCCAACCTGTCAGGCACGGACTTCTCATGGGCGCGCTTCGTGCGCTGCACTTTCGATGGCGCCAGCTTCAAGGGGTGCGACCTGCACAAGGCGGTGTTTGTCGGGTGCCGGCCCAGCGAGGAGCAGCTGGCCGCCTGCTACGAGAACGGGGGCATCCGCTTCGAGGATGACAGTGGCCAGCAGGTAAGCGTGGAGACGCCACCGGCAGCGGAAGATCCGGTGATCGAGGCGTGGGACCGGCTTGCGCAGCGGCTGGCGGGCCAATCCTAGGCATCGCCTCCTGGACATCGCTGCCCGGGCCCTTGGTACGCGGGCGTTCCAGGGCCACGGCCCACGTTTGCTATCATGCGCGCCAATGGCCGCCCGCCCGATGCTGATCGTGCGCCTGCGCATCCTCCTTCCTCGAAAGGGGACGCATCTGCGGCCATTCGCAGCGAAACCTTGCCCGGCCAGGCGCCGCCTGCCACCCGGGCCCCCGTACTGATCGAATAAGGAAGGCCGGCCGCATGCCTGCGGTCGTAATACATGAAATCACCTGCAACTTCGCGTCCCGGGTTGATCCCGGTGCTGGCCCTTCTGCTGGTCGGCCTCAACCTGCGCCCGGTGCTGGCCGTGGTCAGCCTGCTCACCGATTCCATCCGTGCCAGCAACGGCATGAGTTTCGAACAGATCGGCTGGCTCACCAGCCTGCCGATGATGGCCATGGGCCTGATCGCCATGGCCGGCGGCCTGGTCTATCGCCTGGGTTATCGGCGCGGCGTGGCCATCGGCCTGGCGCTCACGGCGGCTTCGGCACTGGCCAAGCTGGCCTCGCATGAGCCGCTGTGGCTGATGGGCTCCAGCGTGGCCGCAGGGCTGGGCATCGGCATCGTGCAGTCGCTCATTCCCGGCTACATCAAGACCCGCTTCCCGCACCGCGTCGACCTGCTGATGGGCCTGTACGTAAGCATGATCATGGGCGGCGCGGCACTGGCCGCGGCCAGCGCATCGGCCCTGCTGCACTGGCTGGACTGGCAGGGCACGATGGCGTTCTGGGCGGTGCTGGCCATCGCCGGCATCGCGCTGTGGCTGCCCAACAGCGGGCATGCCGACGCACCGGCCGCCAGCGCGTCCGCCAACGCCGGCAAGCCCCCCGCCTTCCGGCCCTGGCAGCATGGACGCACCTGGTTGCTGGTCGCCCTGTTCTGCGTGTCCAGCAGCTGCTACACGCTGTGCCTGGCGTGGATCGCGCCGTACATGATGGAAGCGGGCGTGCGCGCCAACGAGGCCGGTTTCATGCTGGCGGCGTTGAGCCTGTCCGAGGTGGCCGGTGGCTTCCTCGTCTCCTGGCTGGCGCCGCGCTTCCGTGACCGCCGCGTGCTGCTGGCGCTGTTCCTGGCCGCCACCGCACTGACCTATGTGCTGATCGGCGTGGCGCCGATGTATGCCCCGTGGCTGATGATGTGCCTGCTCGGCCTGTCGATCGGCGGCCTGTTCCCGATGACCCTGATCCTGGTGATGGACCACTGCAGCCAGCCGGCCAAGGCGGGCATCCTGGTGTCCTTCGTGCAGGGCGTGGGCTATCTGGTCGGCGGCATCCTGCCGTTCGTGGCCGGTTCGATCCGCGACACCGTGGGCGACCTCAGTGTGGCGTGGGTGGCGATGGCCTGCGTGACGGCCGCAGCGCTGGTGCTGGCGGCACGGGCAACGCCGGCCAGCGCGGAGCGCTTTGACGCGCGCTGATCGTGCATGATGCAGCGGCGTGGCGTTTGGCCACGCGCTGCCAGGGAAGGTGAATCAATGGATGGGATGCCGGCGCGGCAGATCCGCGCGCACTACGACGATCGCGTGATCCGCGTATACCAGGCCTACTCCGATGCCATCGCCGACAGTGCGCTGGAGCGGCAGACCTTTGTCTCTCCGCCGTTCAAGATGGAACGGATGACATGGATAAAACCGTCCTTCCTCTGGATGATGTATCGCGCCGGATGGGGCGAGAAGGAGGAAGGCCAGAAGCGGATCCTGGCAATCGACATCCGTCGCGACGGTTTCGAGTGGGCGCTGACCCATGGCTGCGACAGCCGTGCCGAGCCCGGGATGGATGCGGCGGCGTGGGAGCAGCTCAAGGCTCGTTCCCCGGTGCGCATCCAATGGGACCCCGAACGCGATCTGCTGCTGCGGCCGTTGCCCCACCGCGCGATTCAGATGGGTCTCGGCAGGGAGGCGGTGCGTGCCTATGTCGATGAATGGATTCAAGGCATCACCGATGTGACGGCGCAGGCACACGCCATCCATGCGCTGGTGGAGGCGGGAAGGATGGAGGAAGCGCAGTCTGCGCTGCCTCGCGAGCGGGCCTATCCCTGGGGTTAGGCGCAGCCGCTCAGCCTTCGTAGAAGTAACGGCGGCGATCACGCGACCACTGCTCGATCTCCGCCTGTGAATCCTCGGGCAGGCACTCTTCGATGTAGTCAGCGGCTTCGTCGGCGCCTTGCTGTCGCAGGTACTCGATGGTCTGCCCGGCACCGGCGCCCACCATGTTCTCGACATCGAAGCCGCAGCCGGTATCCATGTTCAGATGCTTGGCGACCCACATCGACTCGACGTCGCGCAGGTCCGCAACATGGAACAGCAGATAGGCGCACCAGTAGAGGTTCTCGAAGTACGCCTGGTCGCCTTCGCTTTTCCTGTACTCCATCTCCCGGCGAAAGATCTCCTGCAGAAGTGGCTGATGCTGCTTCGCATCCTCCGGGAGGATGCTGCGAAGTGCCTGTTCCCGCGAAGAAGGGGAGTGGATATCAGCTTCTGTCATGGATAGAACCGGGCAGGAGACGGGGCAGCGGTGGATGCTAGCAGCACGACCGGTGCTCGCCGGCGGGCATTGGGGAAATGGCGGCGCTACACGGCCTCGACAGAGTTCCCTGAACAGCAACTTCATTCATGTACTGGTCAGTTCAATATTCAGGGTCGATTTCATCAGCAAACGGATAATTCACACCTGTCGACCGCCTCTTCTCTCTCCCTCTCCCGGGGAGGCGGCCGGCGAAACCAAAAATAATTAAAGGTGTGTCCCGATGAACAAGAATTCGCTGCTTGCCCTGGGTCTGCTGGCTGCCCTGCCGTTCGCTGCATCGGCTGCCGATGGCCTGTCGTACAACTACGTTGAAGGCGGTTACGTGAACACCGATGCCAAGGGCGGCGACGCCGATGGCTGGGGCGTCAAGGGCTCGGTTGCGGTGCACCCGAACTTCTCGGTCTTCGCTGATTACAGCAAGCAGGAAACCGACACCTTCAAGAACGATGTTGACCAGTGGCGCATCGGCGCCGGCTACAACTATGGCATCGCACCGAACACCGACCTGGTGGCTCGTGTTGCGTACCAGAAGTTCGACATGAAGCACGGCCTGGACTTCAACGGCTACTCCACCGAAGTGGGCCTGCGTACTGCCTTTACCCCGAACCTGGAAGGCTACGCGCTGGCCGGCTACGAGGATTACAGCAAGAAGCACGGCATCAACCCGGAAGGGGAGTTCTACGGCCGCGTCGGCGCCACCGCCAAGTTCACCCCGAACTGGGGCCTGAGCGGCGAAGTGAAGCTGGCCAAGGCCGGCGACCGCGAGTGGTTCGTGGGCCCGCGCTTCACCTGGTAAGAACAGCAGTGCAGTAAAAGCGTGTTACCGGCGTGTGCTCTCTCTCTCTCTCCCACACGCCACCGAAGCCCGGCCTTGCGCCGGGCTTCTTTTTTGTGGATTACGGTTGGGCTTCCACCAGGCCCAGCCGCAGCAGGCTCTCGGCCGTGGCCACGATGGCGTCCTCGCGCGAACGCGGTGCCCAGCCCAGCAGGCGCTGCGCCTTTTCGCTGGTGGCGTTCATCGTGCGGCCCAGCAGTGGCACCGAACCGCGCAGCGCCGGGTCCTTCAGCGCACCCAGGCGTACCACCCAGTTGGGGATGACCCGCGTGCTCACCCTGTCGGCGGCCGCGCCCAGGCGCTGCTTCAGGATCTGCGCCACTTCACCCAGCCACAGGCTGTCGCCGGCAATGGCGATGAAGCGCTCGCCGTTGGCCGCAGGATGGGTCATCGCGCGCAGGTGCAGGTCGGCCACGTCGCGGACATCGACGAAGCCGCAGTTGATCTTCGGCGACCCCTTCTGGCCCTGCAGCAGGTTGCGCACCAGGCGGATGGAATGTGAGTAGTCGCCGCCCAGCACCGGGCCGAGCACGGCGGTGGGATTGACCACCGACAGCTGCAGGCCGTTGCCTTCGCGCGCAATGAAATCCCATGCAGCGCGCTCGGACAGGGTCTTGGACTTCTGGTACAGCCAGACATCGCCGGACAGGTCGCTCCAGTCGGTTTCATTGAATGGGCGGCCGATGTCGCCGTGGCCGGCGCAGATGGCACCGAAGGCCGAGGTCAGCACCACCCGCTGTACGCCGGCATCGCGCGCGGCACGCAGCACGCGCAGGTTGCCGTCCACGGCCGGGCGCACCCATTGCTCCTCGCGGGTCTGTTCGCCGGTGGGCGTGGGCGAGGCGCCATGCATCACATGGCTGCAACCCGCAACGGCTTCGGCCCAGCCCTCGTCGCGGCCGAGGTCGGCCACCACGAAGCTGAGGCGATCGCCCGGCTCGGCGCCGCCGACCTTCAGCTGCTGGCGCACCTCCGCCTCGCGCGACAGTGAGCGCACCGTGGTGCGGACGTCATAGCCGGCCGCGAGCAGGGCCAGGATGCAGTGCTGGGCGATGAAGCCGGTACCACCGGTCACCAGGACGGTCGTTTTCATGGGAACACTCCAGATACGTGGGGGGATGGGCAAGCCACCCCGACGGGGATCCGGCGGTGCAGGCGGCTATGTCTACAGCTGTATACATGCGTTGTCCGCTATTGTCTACAGCTGTATACTTAACGCATGAACACACCTGCCACGCCGTCCCCCGGCAAACCCCGCCAACGTGACGCCGAAGCCACCCGCGAGGCGATCCTGGTCTCTGCCCGCCGGGCGTTCGCCCAGTCCGGCTATGACGGGGCCGGGGTACGTGAGATCGCCGCAGGGGCCGGGGTGACGGCGATGATGGTCAACCGCTACTTCGGCTCGAAGGAGCAGCTGTTTGCCGAGGTGGTGGAGAACACCATGACCCAGGGCAGCCTGATTGCCGGCGGCATCATGGACCAGCCGGAACCGGGCAAGGCGCTGGCGCGTGCGCTGGTGAAGATGACCCGCGCCGATGCGACGCCGATGGACGGTTTCCTGATCACCTTCCATTCGGCATCGAGCCCGTTGGCGGCGGAGATCGGCCGCGACAAGATCGCCGCGCATCACCTCAAGAGGGTGGCCGCCTCACTGCAGGGCACGCTGCCGGCCGAGCGCGCCGCGCTCATCCTGGCGATGATTTCCGGCTTCCAGGTGATGCGGCAGATGATCGCGCTGCCGGCCCTTGCCGACGCCGACGAGGATGAACTGGCCGAGCTGCTGGGCGCGGTGTTCGAGCGGCTGATCAGGTTGCCCGCAGCCGAGCCGAGGGATCAGTCCACCGCCGTGCCATAACTCTCGGCGAGGATGGCCTTGTACTCGGCCAGTGACGGCAGGCCCATCGCGCTGCGCCGCGCGTCCAGGCCGGGCATGTCTTCGGTGGGGCGCAGGCGCATCACGCCGTCGTCGCCCTGCACGAACTGGCTGCCGTAGCGCTGCGGCTTGCCCTGGGCCACCAGCACGCGGTCGGTGAGCAGGGCTACGTCGGCACGGTCGGCTTCACCCGTTCTGGCGGCGTGTTCGATCAACGGCAGCACCTCGGCCTGGAAGGCAGGATCCTGGTCGGCGTGCTGCACCAGCAGCCATGCGGCCTTGGCGCCATCACGACCGACCTTCGAACGCGTCGGCCAGCCCTTCGCAGCAATCACGGTCTTCAACCATTGCGCATTGGCCTTGGCCACGGGAGCGGTGTCTTTGAATGCATCGGCGCCCCCGGCCGCGATCGCGGCGTGCTGCGCGGCCTGGTCGCGGGCTTCGCGATCCAGCAGTTCCCTGCGCAAGGGTTCGTCCATCAGCGCGGCACGCTGTTTCTGGGTCGCTTCCGCGCGCGCCAGCATCTGCGTCCAATCCGGTTCGGCACGCAGGGCATTCAGGCCGGGGCGATCCTTGTGCAGCAGATCATCGAGGGGAAGGCGGTCCTGGTCGAGCAGGGCGACGGCGTAGGCCATCGCCGCGGGATGGTCGCCGGTGGCGGCAGTGCACTCGACCAGCAGCAGCTCGCCGCCATCGGGAAAGCTTGCCCCGTTGCGATACATCGCGCCGAGGGTATCGGCGCAGCCCTTGAAGTCGTCGTTGTCGTAGCGCTGCACTGCGTCGAAAAAGCTGCCGGTGTCGGCGGCGCAGGCGCCGTTGGCCGTGCCCAGCAGCAGCGCAAGCAGTGCCGGCGCCAGGCGGGTCATGCGGATCGATGCCATCGTGTCTTCCTCCATGAAGGGGCGCAGACCCTGTCAGCACAGGCATCCGGCCAGGTAAGCGCAGTGTGCCAGCGTTGGCCGCTACGCGCCTGCCTGCGCCACAATGCGCCATGGCCTTCGATCCCAGCGCAACCTCCCTTGCCGGCACTGGTGCGGCTTACCAGGAGCACCCTGCGCCGGCCGCGCTGCGCGGCGCCTTCGGCCAGCTGTGGCAGAGCCAGTTGGATGCCGATGCCAGCGGCAGCATCACCGTGCTGCCCGATGGCTGCGTGGACATCCTGTGGCGGAACGGCGTGCTGTTCGCTGTCGGTCCCGACCGCGTTGCCGCGCACCCGCAGCTGGCGCCGGGGGCACAGGTACCGGGCGCGCGCTTCCAGCCGGGGCAGGCCCAGGCCGCGCTCGGTATTTCGTTGGCAGACATGCTGGGCCAGGCGATTCCGTTGGCCGAGCTGAAGGGCCGTTGGGCCAAGGATGTGGCCGATGCAGTGGGCGATGCACCGCCACACCGGCGCATGCAGCGGTTGGCGACCCTGCTGCACCCCCACATGGGGCAGCCGACCGATGACCTCGCGGCACTACGGGCGAAGGCCCTGTTCCGTGGTCTGGCCGAGGGCAGCAGCATCGACGCTCTCGCCGAGCACCTGGACCTGCACCCGCGATCGCTGCGCCGCCTCAGCCAGCAGCAGTTCGGCTACGGGGCGAAGACCCTGCAGCGCATCCTGCGCCTGCAACGCTTCCTGCGCGGCTGCCGCAGCGATGCGACGTTGGCCATGGCCGCGCGTGCTGCAGATGCCGGCTATGCCGACCAGGCCCACCTCTCGCGGGACGCGCGTGAACTGGCCGGGATGACGGCCACTGCCCTGTGGCTGCAGTGGACACGCTGACTGTCCGTTTCGTTCAAGACCCTGCGCCGCTGCTGGTCGATGCTGCGCGCTCCCAGCAGGAGCGCCACCATGAGCCACACCCCTGACCGCGACGCCGAGCGCCGCATCGACAACATCGAGTTCAACGTCGCCGACATCGCGCGCAGCAAACACTTCTACGCGCAGGTGTTCGGTTGGCGCTACACCGATTACGGCCCGGCCTACACCGAGTTCGACGATGGTCGCCTGAAGGGCGGCTTCGTGGCCGACGCGCCGGTGCGTGCGCAGGGCGGAGCGCTGGTCATCCTCTACTGCGCCGATCTGGCCGCGGCCGAACAGCGCGTTCTGGCAGCCGGAGGTGACGTGGTACAGCCGGTGTTCGCTTTCCCCGGTGGCCGCAGATTCCACTTCCGCGATCTGGATGGCTACGAGCTGGCAGTCTGGAGCGACATGGACTGAAGCGTGCAGTAGCGCCACGCCGCGCGGGGCTGCTTCCCCATCCACGCATGGCGTGGCTCTACTGCAGCTGTGCTTCCAGGTCAGCCAGCCTATCCAGCCGCCGCTGCCGGCGTCGGCCAGCCCAGGCGCCGGCTAGTGCTGCCACCACGACGACCGCGCCGTTCAACCACAGGTTCAGCGCCAAGGTCTGGGGCGGGAGTGCACCTGGAACGTCGGGGCCGGCCTGCATCGCGGTGTGCGAGATCCACACGAGTCCGATCCAGACGGCCAGTGACAGCCAGATGTTGAGCCGCCAGATCCGCATCGAGATGTGCGCGCGCTGGCGCTCGAAAGCCAGCAGTGCGGTCGGCGCAAGACCGCGGCTACGCCATTGCCGGCGGCGCTGCACGAAAATCCAGCCAGCGAAGGCCAGTATGAACACGATCAGGCCCCAGAGCACCCCATGGGCGATCAGCTTGCGCGGGTCGAGCAGGGCGCGGATGCAGTTGCCCACGGCCGCGACGGTAACCAGCAGTTCCAGCGCAGACCGCAGGCGTATCCAGCGGCTGCGACGCTCGGCCTCGCGCTGCAGCGCGCCGACATCCACCGCAGGCACGTCGGGCTGCTGCTGCCACAGCGCCTGCAGGTCACTCCAATCGTCTCTGTCGGTTGCCGGATTCATCGCGTCCCTCCCATACGTTCGCGCAGTTGCCGGCGTGCACGGCTCAGGCGCTGGGCAACGGTGTTCTCTTCCACTCCCAGCACCTGCCCGATCTCACGCTGTGAAAAGCCTTCCAGTGCCAGCAGCACCACCTGGCGCAGGCCCAGTGGAAGCTGACGCACTGCCTGCAGCAGACCGTCGTGCTGCTGCGCACGTGCCGCCTGCTGCAGCGGATCGGCGTCGGGGTCCGGCAACTGTTCGTCCAGGCTGCTGACGCGGTGCCGCCGCTCGTTGGCCAGCGCATCCATCGCACGGTTGTGTGCCACCCGCGCAATGAATGCGCGCAACGTGCCTCCTTCGCCACGCCAGCGTGGCAGTGCCTGCCACAGCGCGATGCTGATCTCCTGCAGCAGATCGTCGCGGCGTGCGGGCTCGCGCGTGTAGCTGCCTGCCATGCGCGCAAGCATCGGCCAGTGCGTCTGCAGCACGACGGCAATATCGAGGGACTGCGTGTTACCCAACCGTGCCGCTCCTCAGCCGATGTCATCCGCGAAAGCGTCGCGGTAGACCCAATAGGATACGTAGCCGAGCAACAGCAGGGGCAGCAACAGATACGGCTGGTACGGCAGGGCGAACAGCAGGACCGCGTTGAGCAGCAGGTAGGCACACAGCGGGCGCCAGGCTTCACGCAGGAGCCGCAGGTTATCGCGCAACGCCACCAGCACCGGCATGCCATCCAGCAGTGCACGCGGAACGGTGGTCAGCAGCAGCATGGCCAGTGGCAAGCCGCTGGCCAGTACCAGGGCGATCTGCAGGCGAGTGACCGTGGCGGCCAGCACCGCGCTGTCACCCAGTGCGAAGGCACCAGCGGCTGCAGGCCCGGCCAGTACACCTGCCATCGCCACCTGCCCGGCGAAGACCACCGCCGAGAGCAGCGCCAGCACCGCGACCGTTGCGGGACGTGCACGCAGCCGGCGGCCAGCCTGCAGCGGCGCGAAGCGCCCATCGCGGACGAACTGATCCAGCATCAGCAGGGCCCACATCGATACCAGTGGCACCACCAGCTTGGACACCACGACGCCGGCGACCGGCACGCCCAGCTGCAGCACGAGTTCCACCAGCATCGGCAGCAGCGCCAGCAGGAACAGCCGCAGCGGTGCGCGCCGCAGCATGCCCGCGCTGCGCGCAAGCCAGTGCAGGAGGCGGCCGGTGGGCCAGCGGCGGCTTGGTTGAGTGGTGGTGGCAGCGATGTCCGGGGCGTGCATGCGGGCTCCAAGCGGCGTGTAGTGATGATTGAAGACGCCGCCGGCGAAAAAAACCTGACATCGATCTGCACCGCTCCCACGCTCCAGTAGAGCCATGCCATGCGTGGATGCTCTCCCCAGCCACGCATGGCGTGGCTCTACTGCAGCTCCACCATCTGCAGGGGGCTTCCGCTAGAATCGCCCGCACTTCGCCCCGCGCGACGCGCCCGCCCCACGCCAGCAGGATGTACCGTGAACTCCCAGCCCGCACCGATCACCGCCCTCAACCACACCCTCGACAACGAGCCGCAGCAGATCACCGCGCCGTTGACCCACTCGGCCGCGTTCCTGGTGCTGAAGGTGAAGGACGATGCAGATTCCATCGCCAAAGTGCGCGAGGTGCTGGGCAGCAGCGATGACCTGATCAAGAACACCGCCATCCGCGATATCGAGCGCACCTTCACCTGCAACGTGGCCATCGGCCACCGCGTGTGGGAACCGTTGGTGGGCACCGCGCCGCCGCGCGAGCTGAAGCCCTTCCGTGAGATCAAGGGCGCCACGCATACCGCCGTGTCCACCCCGGGTGACCTGCTGTACCACGTGCGTGCGCGCACGATGGACCTGATCGTGGCCTTCGAGCGCAACCTGCTGATGGCGTTCGGTGATGCGGTGGAAACGATCGACGATGTGGCCGGCTTCCGCTACTTCGACGGCCGTGACCTGCTGGACTTCGTCGATGGCACGGCCAACCCGGAAGGGCTGTCGCTGCCCGAAGCCACCCTCGTCGGCGACGAAGACCCCGAGCATGCCGGCGGCAGTTACGTGGTGGTGCAGAAGTACCTGCACAACCTCGATGCGTGGCGCGCCCAGAAGACCGAGGCGCAGGAGGCCATCATCGGCCGCACCAAGCACGACAACATCGAACTGGACGATGCCCCGGCCGACGCGCAGAAATCGCACAAGACGCTCTGCACCATCGAGGATGCCGATGGCGAGCACGAGATCCTGCGCGACAACATGCCCTTCGCCAACCCGGGCCGCGGCGAGTACGGCACCTACTTCATCGGTTACACGCGCCGCCTGTGGGTGATCGAGCAGATGCTCGAGCGCATGTTCATCGGCAACCCCGCGCCGCTGCACGACCGCATCCTGGATTTCTCCACCGCTACTACCGGCGTCACCTTCTTCGCGCCCTCGCGCAAGGTGCTGGCCGACCTGGGCGACTGACCCTCACGCCACGCGTGAAGGCCATGTCCCGTAGATCCACGCCATGCGTGGATGGCCGTCCGGTAGATGCCAACCTTGGTTGGCAGAAGCACGCCAACCAAGGTTGGCGGCTACCGAAGCTCCTGCTCGCGCGCCGCAGCGCTCCACGCGCGCAGGCCGAACGCGGCCAGGCCCAGGAAGAACACGTACAGCGCCGCGGTCACGTGCAGCGACTTGAACAGGTACGCGCCCACATAGACCACGTCCACCGCGATCCACACCCACCAGCACGCCACATGGCGGCGCGCCTGCCACCACTGGCCGACCAGGCTGAGCGCGGTCAGCATCGCATCCAGCCACGGCAGCGCCGCATCGGTGAAGGTGTGCATGGCGGTGCCCAGGGCGATGCCACCGCACAGGCCGAGGGCCAGGTCGCGCAGCGCCTTGCCGCGCGCCAGCGGCACGATGCGGATGCTGCCCTCGTCGGCGGCATGCTGGCGCCAGTTGATCCAGCCATAGACCAGGAAGCCGCCGAAGGCGACCTGCAGCAGCGTGTCCGAGTACAGCTTGGCCTCGGCGAACACCAGGCCGTACAGCGCCACCGACAGCAGGCCCACCGGCCACGCCACCAGCCGCCGCCGGGCCATCAGCCAGACGCCGAGCACGCTGCACAGCGCTGCGGTCCACTCGAGCAGGACGCCGCTCACAGCGCGAACGTCACCGACAGGCGGGCCTGCCGCGGTGCGCCGGGGAACAGGTAGTAATCACCACCGCTGCTGCCGGTATCGCGCCAGTAGAAGCGGTTGAAGACGTTGTCCACCGACAGGTTCCAGGTCACCGCACGTTCGTGCAGGCGATGCTGGAAGCGCAGGCCGGCATCGAACACCGAGTAGTCCGGCGCGCGCACGCCGCCATCGGCACGGGCCACGTTGGAGGAGGCATAGCGCCAGCCGCCGGTCACGTCCAGGCCCTGCACGAAGGGCAGCGCATAGGCCAGGTGCACGCTGGCGCGCACCTTGGGCACGTTCACCAACTGGTGGCCTTCATAGGCCGGCGTGCCGGCGTCGCGCGCACGCGCCTGCAGCACGCTGGCACTGGCCACGATCTGCAGGGCATCGGTCAGCTGGCCGTTCGCGGTCAGCTCCAGGCCGGTGTGGGTCTGCGTGCCCTGCTGCACGAAGGTGTAACCGGCCTCGCTGTCGTCCGGCTGGGCGAACTGGTACGGCTGGGCGATGCGGAACAGTGCCGCGCCCACGGTCAGTGTGTCGGCCGGGACGTACTTCACGCCCACTTCCAGCTGCCGCGACTGCACCGACGGCAGGAATTCATCGGCATTGGAGGTCCAGAACGGGGCCTCCTGGCCCAGCGAGATGCCGCGCACGTAGCTGCCGTAGACGTTGAGCTGGTCATTGGCCTTCCACACCAGCGCGGTCTGCGGCAGGAAGCGCGACAGGCGGCTCTGCCGCTGCGGGGCACCGCGCTTGTCATAGGCACGCTCGTCCAGGCGCACGAAGCGGCCACCGGCCAGCCACTGCCAGTCATCGCCGAGGCTGATGCGGTCCAGCGCGAACACGGACGTCTGGCGGCTGTCGAGGCGGCGCGCGGAGGGGCCCGGCTGCAGCGGCGAGGGCGCGTACACCGGCACCTGTGCGTCGTGGATGTTGGCGCTGCCCACGTACTCGTTGACGCTGGGGCGGCGGTCGACGGTGCGGCGGAAATGGTCGGCGCCGATGGTCAGTTCGTGGCTGATGCTGCCGGTGTCGAAGCGGCCGCGCAGTTCGGCGCGCGCCTGCTGGTTGCGGCGGGTGTCGTCCGGGCTGCGGTAGTCGTAGATGTCGTAGTCGCCATTGGGCGCGAAGTAGTTGCCCGGCGTGCTGCCATCGGCGCACTGCGCGGTGTAGTAGCAGCCATAGGCGAAGGCCACGTTGTCATCAATGACCGAGCGGCTGTAGCCCACCGACACGCGCGACTGCCAGCGCTCGTTGAAATCGTAGGTGTGCAGTGCGGTGATGTTGGTGCTGGCGATGTCCACCGGCCGCTGCCATGGCTGGTAGCCCAGCAGGTGCTTGCGGTCGACGCCGCGCGGCAGTTCGCTGGCGCCCAGCAGCTGGTAGCCGGACACCGAGCGCTGCGTGCTGGTCTGGTAGTTGGCATCCACTTCCAGCTTGCCACGTTCGCCGATCAGCCAGTCCGCCGCCAGCGAGTAGAAATTGCGGTTGCCATCGGCATGTTCGACGTAGGAATTGCTGGCATCCCAGGCGGCATTGAGGCGCACGCCAAACCGCGGCGTGATCCAGTGGCCGATATCGGCGGCGACATAGCGCGAGCCTTCCGAATCGGTGCCCAGGGTGACGGTGCGCACTTCGGCCGGGCGCTTGCCCACGTAGTTGATGATGCCGCCCGGGGCCATCACGCCGGCGGCCAGGCCGGCTTCGCCCTTGAGGATCTGCACTTCCTGCACGTTCTCCAGCGCCAGGCGCTGTTCGCCGGCGATGGCCAGGCCGTTGAAGCGGTAGCCGGTCGCGGCATCCAGTGCGAAGCCGCGGATGGCGATGTTCTGGTAGTAGCCGACCGGCGCGTAGGCATCGCCCAGCGACGCATCGTTGCTGGCCAGCTCGGACAGCGAGCGCACCTGGCGGCGGTCGAGGTAGTCGCGGTCCAGCACGTTCACCGAGGCCGGCGTGTCCTGCCAGCTGCCGCCACCGAAGGCATTGGCGCGCGAGGTATCGCCGGCGGGTTTGCCGGCCTGCACGCGCACGGCGGCCAGTTCGGTCGGCGTGCGTTCGGCGCCGGGGCCGGCCACGTCGGGCGACGCCTCGGCTGCGCTGGCGTGCAGCGGCAGGGCGGCGCAGAGGGCAAGGGCGAGCAGGGTGGGGCGCAGGCAGCGGTTCATTCGGTTCGTCTTCTGACAGCAAGGGAGACGAAGCGACGGCGCACGGACGCACCTGCCCGGACGGGGGGTGCGACTGCTGCTCAAAGCTCCCTACGCCGGTGCAAACCGGATCAGGTTCCAAGGGACTCTCTCAGCCTGGCAATCCAGGCACCCCCGCTTCAGGTGACCATTTCACTACAAATGCCGGCGATTTGCGAGCCAAGGGGCCCCGATGCCCCTCACGCCGCCGCGCGCAGTGCCCGCAGCAGCCCTTGCCCTGCCTCGCTGTGGAACCATGCCGGATGCCCCAGCATGAACGGCTGCCATGCCACGTCGGCATTGGCGGTGGAGCCGGTGATGCCTTCGAAATACTCCACTTCGGACAGTGCGAAGTCGAAATGGACCATTGGCAGCAGGTCGGCCAGCAGCTGCACGCGCGCGGCCGACAGCGGCAGCACCTCGCGGTAGCCCTGCAGCAGGGCCAGGGCGATGTCGATGCGCACGGCGTCGGCACCACGCTCCAGTTCCAGCCAGGCCACCGCATTGCGCTCGATGGCCGTAGCCAGGTCGAACAGGGCGCTGGTGGGCGAGGCCAGGCCGAAATCCAGCACGGTGGCCACCGCGCCGTCGGCATCCCACAGCAGGTTGGAGACGTGCCAGTCGTTGTGGGCCCACAGCCGTGGCTCATCATGCAGGCGCGCCGCCAGGCCCGCATGCCAGGGCAGCACGTCGGCGCGCAGCTGCGCCTGCCAGGGAATGCGCGCCAGGTAGCGGGCCAGCCCAGGCCGGTTTGGCAGGTCGGCCTGCAGCGCGGCAATGGGGTCGTCGGCGCGGATCAGGTCATCGCGCGCCACCAGGATGTGGGTGCTGCGCTGGGGCGCCGCGTAGCTGGCCGACGCCTGGTGCAGGCGCGCCAGCATGCGCCCGGCCTGCCGCGCCTGCGCGCTGTCGGTCAGCAGCGACCACGACACCGCGTCGCGGTACAGGTCCGCGCCGGCACCGGCCGCATGCAGTTCATAGGTCCACGGCCCGTGTTCGACCGCCGTCGCGCCGTCAGCGGCGGCCAGGACCTGCACCACCGGCACGCCGTGTGCGGCCAGGTGGGCGATGAAGTGGTGTTCTTCCTGCAGGCAGGCGGCGCTGCGCACGCTATGGTGGTGGCGCTTGATGAACACCCGGCCCATCGCGCCTTCGATGATCGCCGCTGCCGACAGCGGGCGCGGGCTGTGCCAGTGCAGCGTGCTGTCCGCTGCCAGCGCCGGGTATCGGGTGCGCAGCCACGCGACTTCGTCGGCGCTGATTGCCGGCCAGTCGGCAGCGACCTCGTCGTTGTTGAGGCCCTGCACGCGATGGGGGGAAGAAGTCATGCCGCAGCCGCTGCCCGGAAAGGAATCACCAAGGCTGCGCATTCAACGCCATGGGCGCGGCGGACGCAACCGGCGGGGGGGAACGAAAACGGGCAGGTCAGCGACCTGCCCGTTGCCTGGATCACCAGGGAATGCTGCGCTTACCAGCCGCGATGACGGCCACGGTCGTGGTAATGGCGGCGGTCATGGCCACGGTCGTGGTAACCGCGGCTGTAACCACGGTTGTAGCCACGGTCGTAACGACGGTTGTCATAGCGACGGTCGTAGCGGCGGTCGTGGTGGTCCTTGGTGGTCAGGTTGCCGATCGCACCACCGGCCACGGCGCCGCCGACAGTCGCGGTCGGGTCGCCGTTGGAGATCAGATGGCCGGCCACGCCGCCTACCACCGCACCGACCACGGTGCGCTTGTCCTTCCTCGACATCGCGCTGGCATCGCTGACCACGGCCACGCCGGCCAGCAGGGCAAGCGCCATCGCCAGGCCACGGAAGCTGATTGCGGACGTACTGATCATGTTCGGTTCTCCTGTCTGGGCATGCCACGGTGGGCAGGGAGGGCGGGGGCGCCCCGGCTGCCGTGATGTCCACGCTGGGCTTCCAACATTGTCGGAACATTGCGCGTGTACACCGTGCGGCGTGCGCATTCATCTAGCGTCAAACGGCATGAAGCCTGCCTGAAAGTTCAATCGCCAGAGGGGAAGGATTCAGATTTTGCCGTCACGCAGGTAGTCGAACAGCTCGGCGTCGCCCTTCAGCCCCAGCTTGAGCATCGCATCGCCCTTCTGCCGGCTGATGGTGCTGACGCTCTTGTGCAGCTGCACGGAAATTTCCTTCACCGTCATCCCGGTGCCCAGCAGGCGCAGCACTTCCACTTCACGTGGCGACAGCGGCTTGCCATCGCCCTCGCGCATGCGCCAGCTGCCCGCTTCCTCCACCCGCTCGCGCAGGCTGCGGCTGATGTAGGGCTGGCCGCGATACACCGTCTGGATGGCCTGCGGCAGTTCGTCCATCGACGAGCCCTTGTCGACCAGGCCGAGCACGCCGCTGTCCAGCACCATGCGCAGGATGGCCAGGTTGTTGGACACGCTCAGCATCAGCACCGGCAGGTCGGGGTAGCGCCGGCGGATCATGCCGATCATCGCGAAGCCATCGGCCTGCGCGCTGCCGGGCATCGAGTAGTCGGTCACCAGCATGTCGCAGGGCTGGCTGGCCAGCACGGCCATCAGGGCCTGCACGCTTTCCGCTTCGCCGACGACCCGGCCCACGCCGCTGGATTCGATCACGGCACGGGTGCCGATGCGTACTACCGGGTGGTCGTCTGCGATGATGATGCGCAAGGTCATGCTCTAGTATGGCCTTTCAGGCGGTGCCGGCCGCGAGCTGCACGGTACCCGGCGGGTTTCTGGGAGAACATCGCAGATGCGGAACCGGGCAGTACGTGGATGGGCCTTCCTGCTGGGGCTGCTGGGCCTGTGCGCGCTGGCGCAGGCGGCACCCGGGGCATTGCTGCTCAGTCCGCAGGATCGCGCCTACCTTGCCGCACATCCGGTCATCGTCGTCGGCCAGTATGACAGTGGCTGGCCCCCGTTCGAATCACTCAAGGACGGTCAACAGGTAGGACTGGGCCCAGATTATCTGTCGCTTTTCGCACGTCAACTAGGCGTGAAGGTTGAAGCGCGCCAATACCCGGACTGGAGTGCCGTGCTGGACGCGGCCTGTCGCGGCGAAATCGACGTGGTGATGAACGTCGCCCTCAACGCCGACCGCGCGAACTGCCTGGTCTCGACCGCCGCCTATGCCGAAGCACCCTTGGCGCTGGTAGGCCGCGCGGGGGATCTGCGTTCGTCGAGCAACCCCGACCTGGACGATCTGCGCGTGGTGATCGAGCGCGATTTCCTCACCGGGCCGCAGATCCGCGCCCGGTACCCGCGGGCGCGTCAGATTGTCGCGGACGATACATCTGCGGCCCTCCAGATGGTCAAAGACGACAAGGCCGATGTCTTCATCGGCAATGCCTACGTCGCGACCGCGCTGATTGCGCGCTCGTCGCTGCAGGGCGTGGTGCTGCTGCGCCCCAGCGACCTGCCGCCGGAGCGGCTGCACTTCGCCGTCCCCGCGGTGAAGCAGCCCTTGGCCGACGCACTGGATGTGGCCCTGGCCGGTACCAGCCAGGCACAGCGCGATGCCTTTGCACGGCACTGGCTGCCCACGCCGCAATGGTCCGCGTCGGCGCAGCTGGCCCTGAGCCAGGCCGAGAAACAGGTCCTCCAGCAGCGGGTGAAGATCGCCTACCCGCCCAATGCGCCGCCGCTGTCGTTCGCCGACCGGTACCGGCAGCCGGGCGGGCTGGCAGGCCAGTTCCTGCAGCGCCTTGAGGCGGCGGGTGCCACGCTGGACATCGAAGACAGCCACGATTGGTACGACGCCCGCGAGAAGGCCCGCCGTGGCGAACTCAATGCGGTGATGGGCATTCCCAACGACTCGCATTACCTGGGGCCGGACTGGATCTTCAGCCAGCCCTATCTCACGGTTCCCAATGTGATCGTGTCAGCCATCAACGGCCCGCCGGTGCTGGGCCTGGGGGATCTGCGCGGCAAGCGCGTGCTGTTGTCCGACCCGGACAGGCTGCGGGCGCGGGTGCTGCAGGAGGCCCCCGATGCCAGGATCATCGCTGCGCGCAGCGCCGAACAAGCCCTGCAGCGCCTGGAGGCCGGCGATGCTGACGTCTATGTCGGCAATCTTTCGCTGGTCGATCACCTGCTGCGCAGCCGCTTCAGCGGGCACCTGCAGATTGCGGCGCCGGCCGGCTTCAACGACCAGATGGCGCTGGCGGTGGATCGCGACCATGCCGCCCTGGCCACGGTCTTCGACCGCCTGCTGCTGCAGATGGGGGAGGACGAAAAGCAGGCGCTGCGCGATCAGCTGCTCGCCACCGATGCCCGGCACGGCTTCGCACTGCATGGTGGCATGGGCTGGAGCCTGCCCATCCTGCTGGTGCTGCTGACCGGTGCACTGGTGCATGCGATCGGCTACGTGCGCCTGCGCCGCGAAGTGGCCGTCCGCCGTGACGTCGAGCAGCGCCTGGCGGAGGTGAGTGACAACCTGCCGGCGGTGGTCTACCAGGCCCGCCATGACGCCCAGGGCCGGCTCAGTTTTCCGTTCATCGCGGGCGACATGCAGCCCCTGTTCGGCATCACCGGCGATACGGCGATGGCCGATGCCGGCGCGTTGCTGGCCTGCATCGATGAAGCGGACCGCGAGCACCTGATGCGCACGATCGAGGTCGCCAAGCGCAACTTCGCCCCGCTCGCGCTGGAATTCCGCGTGCAGCCCGTGGGCCTGCCACCCTGCTGGGTGCGCACCGAAGCCCACCCCTATTCGGCCGAGGCCGGCGCGGTGACCTGGAGTGGCTACTGGGTGGATGTGAGCGAGGCACGCGCGCAGGCCGATGCGCTGGCCGCGGCCACCCGCGAGGCGGAACAGGCGGTGGAAGCCAAGTCGCGCTTCCTGGCCACCATGAGCCACGAGATCCGCACGCCGATGAGCGGCGTGCTGGGCATGCTGGAAGTGCTCTCGCATTCGCCGCTGGACCAGGAGCAGAAGCGCATCATCGGGGTGATCGAGGATTCGGCGCAGATGCTGCGGCAGATCCTCGATGACATCCTCGACTACTCGCGCATGGAGGCCGACGCGCTGCCGCTGGCGCCGGTACCGACGCCGCTGCGGCCGCTGCTGGAAAGCGTGTGCAGCCTGCTGTCGGCGCAGGCCACCGCGCGCGGCCTGGACCTGCAGGTGGAGATCGATCCGCGGCTGGCACCGGCGCACGAGGTCGATGGCGTGCGCCTGCGGCAGATCATCTTCAACCTGCTCAGCAACGCCATCAAGTTCACCGCGCAGGGCAGCGTGCGCCTGCAGGTGGATGTCCTCGGGGCCACCACCGCAGAGGGCGGCCAGCCGCTGCGGCTGAGCGTGTCGGACACCGGCATCGGCATCGCCGAGGAGCAGATCCCGCACCTGTTCGCGCCGTTTGCCCAGGCCGGCGCGCATATCCAGCGCGAACACGGCGGTACCGGCCTGGGCCTGAGCATCTGCCACCGGCTGGTGCAGAAGATGGGCGGTGACATATCCCTGCAGAGCGTGCTGGGCCAGGGCACGCGGGTGGACGTGCTGCTGTCGCTGGTGGTGGCGCGTGCCGATGACGTGCAGGCGCTGCTGTCCGAACAGGAACAGACCGCGCTGCTGCCACCGGCGCTGCGCGAGGCGCGCGTGCTGGTGGTGGAGGACCACCCCACCAACCAGGCGATGATGGCCTGGCGCCTGCAGCAGCTGGGCGTACCGCATGCGCTGGTGGACGATGGCCAGCAGGCGCTGGACCGCCTGTCGGCCGAGCCGTTCGACCTGGTCATCACCGATTGCCGCATGCCGGTGCTGGATGGCTTTGCCTTCGCCCGCCTGCTGCGCGAGCGCGAAAGCCGCAACGGCCAGCCGCGCCTGCCGATCCTGGCATTGACCGCCAGCGTGGTCAGCGATGATGCACGGCGCTGCCGCGATGCCGGCATGGACGACGTGCTGGCCAAGCCGCTGTCGCTGGCCACGCTGCGGCAGGCGCTGCTGCGCTGGCTGCCACAGGCGGCACTGCAGGTGGAGGTGGCGGACGCCGCGCCGGCGCCCGCTGCAGAAGTGCCGGAGACAGCGGAACTGCCTGACCTGGCCGCCCTGCAGCAGCGCTTCGGCTCACTGCAGGTGGCAACCCAGCTGCGCGACAGCCTGCTGCAGGCCAGTACGGCGGACATCGCGCAGCTGCAGCGCGCGCTGGGCGAAGCGGACCGCGCCGGCGCGATCCAGCAGCTGCACCGCATGGCCGGCGCGCTGGGTGCAGTGGGCGCACGTGGCCTGGCCGAGCGCGCGGCGGCGCTGGAACAGCAGCTGCAGCAGGCCAGCGATGCCGACGCGGCACCGGCGCTGCAGCAGGTCGGTGCATTCGTGCAGCACCTGCAGCAGCAGCTGCAGCGCCTGGCCCCCTGAGCCGCCGGTTACCGCGGGGCCGGTGGCTGCGCGGCCTGCTCCTGCAGGAAGGCAATCACCAACGCGCGGCGTTCGGGGCTGGGGAAGGCGTTGTACATGCGCGTGCCCGGCACCACGTGGGTGGGCGACTGCAGGAAGGTATCCAGGGTCTGCGCGCTCCACACGAAACCGGCGCGGCGCATGCCGTCCGAATAGGCGTAATCGGGCAGGCTGCCGGCGCGGCGGCCGATGACCCCGTGCAGGTTGGGGCCGAAGCGGTGGATGCCACCGGCGTTGACCGTGTGGCAGCCCGCACAGATCTCGAAGGCCTGCTGCTGGGCCTGCAGGCGCACCTGTTCGGGCGTCGGCGGTGCCGACGGCGTGCGCTGGCAGGCCGTGGTGGCCAGGGCCAGGGCCAGGGTCAGCAGCAGGGGCAGGCAGGCGCGCATGGGCGGGCAGGATAACGGTGTGCCCGCAGCAGCGGGCTGCGACATGCGGTCGCAGCCCGGCAGCCTCACATGCCCGAGTAGTTCGGGCCGCCGCCGCCCTGCGGGGTCACCCAGACGATGTTCTGGGTGGGGTCCTTGATGTCGCAGGTCTTGCAGTGCACGCAGTTCTGCGCGTTGATCTGCAGCCGCGCGCCATCGCCTTCGCCGACGAACTCGTAGACACCGGCCGGGCAGTAGCGCGCTTCCGGGCCGGCGTACTCGGCCAGGTTCACCTTCACCGGGATGCTGGCGTCCTTCAGCGTCAGGTGGCTGGGCTGGTTCTCGTCGTGGTTGGTGCTGCTCAGGAACACCGAGCTGAGGCGATCGAAGGTCAGCACGCCATCGGGCTTGGGGTAGGCGATGCGCGCGTGCCTGGCCGCCGGTTCCAGGCACGCGTGGTCCGGTGTGCTGTGGCGCAGGGTCCACGGCGGGTTGCGCACGCCCAGCTTGGGCAGCAGCCACTGCTCGATGCCGGTCATCAGCGTGGCCACGGTCTGGCCCTTCTTGAACCACTGCTTGAAGTTCTTGGCCTGCTGCAGCTCGGCGTGCAGCCAGCTGGCTTCGAAGGCCTTCGGGTAGGCATCCAGTTCATCGTGCTGGCGGTCGGCGGCCAGGGCATCGAAGGCCGCATCGGCGCACAGCATGCCGGTCTTGATCGCGGCGTGGCTGCCCTTGATGCGGCTGACGTTGAGGTAGCCGGCCTCGCAGCCGACCAGCGCGCCACCGGGGAACACCGTCTTCGGCAGCGACATCAGGCCACCGGCGGTGATGGCGCGGGCGCCGTAGCCGATGCGGGTGCCGCCTTCCAGGTGCCTGCGGATGGACGGGTGGGTCTTGAAGCGCTGGAATTCCTCGAACGGGCTCAGCCACGGGTTCTTGTAGTCCAGGCCGACCACGTAGCCGATGGCGACCTTGCCGCCGTCGGCGTGGTACAGGAACGCGCCGCCATAGGTGTCGTTGTCCAGCGGCCAGCCGGCGGCATGCACCACCAGGCCCGGCTCATGCTTGGCCGGGTCGATCTGCCACAGCTCCTTGATGCCGATGCCGTAGGCCTGCGGGTCCTTGCCTTCATCGAGCCTGTAGCGGGCGATCAGCTGGCGGCCGAGGTGGCCGCGCGCGCCTTCGCCGAAGATCGTGTACTTCGCATGCAGCGCCATGCCGCGCTCGAAGGCCGGACCGATGGTGCCGTCCTTCTCGATGCCCATGTCGCCGGTGGCCACGCCGATCACTTCGCCGTTGTCGCCATACAGCACTTCGGCGGCGGCGAAGCCGGGGAAGATCGCCACTTCCAGCGCCTCGGCCTGCTGCGCCAGCCAGCGGGTCACTTCACCCAGGCTGATGATGTAGTTGCCGTCGTTGTGGAAGCACTCCGGCAGCAGTGCATGCGGCGTGCTGCGCGCGCCGGTCTCGCTGAGGAACAGGAATTCGTCGCGGGTGACCTTCTGCTTCAGCGGCGCACCGCGCTCGGCCCAGTCGGGGAACAGCTCGGTCAGCGCGCGTGGGTCCATCACCGCACCGGACAGCACGTGCGCGCCCGGCTCGGAGCCCTTCTCCAGCACGCACACCGACAGCTCGCGGCCGGCTTCCACCGCGCGCTGGCGCAGGCGGATCGCGGTGGCCAGGCCGGCCGGGCCGGCACCGACGATCACCACGTCGAATTCCATTACTTCACGCGGGGGCAGGGCGTTGGCTTCAGCGCTCATCGATTGCATGACTCGTGGGTAGGGCCGGCATCGGGGCCACCGGCGGTGCCTGGGAATCGCGCGTGCGGCCACGAGCGAAACGGTTGTTTGAATGTGTCAGGGTACCGGGACGCGCGTGATCGAGCTAGATAGACGCCGTTCACCGCACGATTGCTGCAGCGCAGCGTAATGTCCCGACCCCGGATGACCGACAATGGCCGGGTCCTGACTGCGCGTGAGTGCCATGGCTTTGCATCCGTACGATCTGTTCGATGTCCGTTCCCTGCTCAGCGAGGAAGAGCGCGCGGTGCAGGACAGCGTGGCCCGCTTCACCAACGAGCGCGTGCTGCCCATCATCGGCGATGCCTTCGACCAGGCCCGCTTCCCCGAGGAGCTGGTGCCGGAAGTGGCGGCGCTGGGCCTGCTCGGCGCGACGCTGCCGGCCGAGTACGGCGGCGGCGACCTGGGCGCGGTCAGCTACGGCCTGATCTGCCAGGAGCTTGAGCGCGGCGATTCCGGCCTGCGCAGCTTCGTGTCGGTGCAGAGCTCGCTGTGCATGTACCCCATCTACGCCTACGGCAGCGAGGAACAGCGCCGCCAGTGGCTGCCGGCGATGGCCCGCGGCGAACTGATCGGCTGCTTCGGCCTGACCGAGGCCCACGGTGGCTCGGACCCGGCCAGCATGAAGACCCGCGCCGTGCGCGATGGCAGTGACTGGCGCATCAGCGGCAGCAAGATGTGGATCACCAGCGGCCCGGTGGCCGACCTGGCCATCGTCTGGGCGCAGACCGAGGACGGCATCCAGGGCTTCGTGCTGGAAAAGGGCATGGCCGGCTTCACCACCCAGGAAATCAAGCACAAGATGAGCCTGCGCGCCTCGCTCACCGGCGCTCTGTACTTCGACGACGTGCGCGTGCCCGACAGCCACCGCCTGCCGAACGTGAAGGGGTTGAAGGGGCCGCTGGGCTGCCTGACCCAGGCCCGCTTCGGCATCAGCTGGGGCCCGATCGGTTCGGCCATCGCCTGCCTGGACGAAGCACTGGGCTATGCCAAGGAGCGCGTGCTGTTCGGCCGCCCGCTGGCCGCCACCCAGAGTGCGCAGATCAAGCTGGCTGAAATGGCCCGCCGGATCACTACCGCGCAGCTGCTGGCGCTGCAGCTGGGCCGGTTGAAGGAAGCGGGGCAGCTGCAGCCGCAGCAGGTCAGCCTGGCCAAGTGGAACAACTGCCGCATGGCCATTGATATCGCCCGCGAATGCCGTGACCTGCTCGGCGGCGCCGGCATCACCACCGAGCACGTGGCGATCCGGCATGCGCTGAACCTGGAATCGGTGATCACCTATGAAGGCACCGAGACCGTGCACCAGCTGGTGATCGGCCGCGAGCTGACCGGGATCAGCGCGTTCTGACCGCCATCCACGCATGGCGTGGATCTACTGTCATCCACGCATGGCGTGGATCTACTGTGACGCACGCATGGCGCGGATCTACTGCGACGCATGGTGTGGACCTACGGGTAGATGCCAACCTTGGTTGGCATGCCGTGGGCACCGCGGTTGTGCGCGCATTACGCGCCGCCGGCAAACCCGTGCTGGCGCCAGGCCTCGTACATCACCACGGCCACGGTGTTGGACAGATTGAGGCTGCGGTTGTCCGGGCGCATCGGCAGGCGCAGGCGCCGGCCTTCGGGCAGGGCATCGAGCAGGTCCTGCGGCAGGCCGCGGCTTTCCGGCCCGAACAGGAAGGCATCGCCTTCTTCGAACGCCACGCTGTCATAGCGCACGCTGGCCCGCGTACTCAGGGCGAACAGCCGCTTGGGCGCGATGCGCGCCAGCGCGGTGTCCAGGTCGGGGTGCACCTGCAGGCGCGAATACTCGTGGTAGTCCAGCCCGGCGCGCTTGAGCTGCTTGTCTTCCAGTGCGAACCCGAGCGGTTCGACCAGGTGCAGCTGCGCGCCGGTATTGGCGCAGAGCCGGATCACATTGCCCGTGTTGGGCGGGATTTCCGGTTGGAACAGGATCACGTGGAACAGGGGCGCGGCATTCATCGCTGCAGTGTACCTGCGACCGATGCCGCCTTTACGGCGCACGCCCTGCACGGGGCAGGGCGGACGCCGCTTACGGGCGCAGCAGGACCTGGGCGGTTTCGGTGGCCAGGGCCTGCAGGTCGGCAGCACTCGGGCGCACCTGCAGGGCCGGCAGGTTGGTGATGACCTGGTTGGCGACGCTGGTGGCGGCGGCGGCCAGGGTGGCGGCGTAGCGCTCGGCTTCCAGCTCGGCGGCCAGGGCCACGCGCTGTTCCAGGCTCGGGCGCACTTCGACGGCAGCCAGGGTGGTGATCGGCAGGGCGGCGGCGACCGGGGCGGCGATGAAGCCGCCGCGCTCGGCCAGCTGGTCGGCGCTGGGGCGCACTTCTACGGTGGCGAGGGTGACGATGCCGCTGGCCTGTTCCCAGGCCTGCTGGGCCAGCTGGTCGGCGGCCGGGCGGACCTGCACGGTGGACAGGGTCTTGATGGATTCGGAGGCCTGCACCGACGAAACAACCGCGGTGCCGGCAATCAGGGCGATGGCGATGGCAATGGTCTTGGCGTTCATGACGGGGCCTGTTTAGTGTTGGTGAGCGGTGGTGTGGTAGTAAGGTAGAACACCAATTCGGGGCTTGCAAGGAAAATTTTCAATTTCCTTCTTTTGTTCAGCATCCAGTCACTTTGGATCTGAAGCCCTTCTTGGCGCAGGAACAACAGAGCAATCCCCGTGCCAACTTCACGGCATTGATTTCAAAGGGTTTTTTAGGCGTCCTGAAGTGTCCGCGGGGCGGACACCTGTCCGTTCGAACTGCCGTGGACACTGTCCGGACGATGAATCCGGCCGCACGTGACCGTGTGGAAGGCAGGCCTGACGGCGCTGGGCGGCGGATACCCCCAGTGACTGGTGGCCGATACCCGGCCCCGCGCCCGCGCGCTAGGATCGCGATTCACCAACGTGACCAAGGACCCGGAAATGTCTCTCGCCCTGCGCCCGCGCACCGCGCTGCTGGCCGTCGCCCTCAGTACCGCCCTCGGCACGCTTGCGCCGACCGCGGCACTGGCGGCCAAGCCGGCCGCCGCCACCGAGGTCGATATCCCGTTCGAGCAGTTCACCCTGCCCAACGGCCTGCGCGTGATCGTGCATACCGACCGCAAGGCGCCGATCGTCGCGGTCAACATCTGGTACCACGTGGGCAGCAAGGACGAGCCGGCCGGCCGCACCGGTTTCGCCCACCTGTTCGAGCACCTGATGTTCCAGAGCAGCGAAAACCACGACGGCGAGTACTTCGAGCCCTTCAAGCAGGTCGGCGCCACCGGCCAGAACGGCACCACCAACACCGACCGCACCAACTACTTCGAGAACGTGCCCACCACCGCGCTGGACATGGCGCTGTGGATGGAATCGGACCGCATGGGCCACCTGGTCGGTGCCATCGACCAGGCGGCGCTGGACGAACAGCGCGGCGTGGTGCAGAACGAAAAGCGCCAGGGCGAGAACCAGCCCTATGGCCAGGTGTGGGAAAAGATCAACCGCTCGCTGTACCCGGTTGGCCACCCGTACCACCACAGCGTCATCGGCTCGATGAACGACCTCAACGCCGCCTCGCTGGATGACGTCAAGACCTGGTTCCGCACCTGGTACGGCCCCAACAATGCGGTGCTGGTGCTGGCCGGCGATATCGACCTGGCCACCGCCAAGGAAAAGGCCGCCAAGTACTTCGGCAGCATCCCGGCCGGCCCGACCATGGCCCAGCCGAAGGTGGACGTGGCCAAGCGCGATGCCGACACCCGTGAAGTAATGACCGACAAGGTGCCGCAGGCGCGCATCTACCGCGCCTGGAACGTGGCCCAGGTCGGCACCACCGACATCGACCAGCTGCAGCTGCTGGGGCAGATCCTCGGCGGCGCCAAGTCCTCGCGCCTGAGCCAGCGCCTGCAGCACCAGGACAAGCTGGTGGATAACATCAGCGCCGGTGCCTATGGCTCGCAGCTGGGCTCCAACTTCATGGTCATGGCCACGGTGAAGCAGGGCCAGGACCCGGCCCAGGTCGAGAAGATCATCGATGAGGAAATCGAGCGCCTGCTGAAGGACGGCCCGACCGCCGACGAACTGTCGCGCGCCAAGACCGGCTTCCGCGCCGGCTTCATCCGCGGCATCGAGCGCATCGGTGGCTTCGGCGGCAAGGCCGACGCGCTGGCCGAGTGCGCGGTCTACACTGGCGATCCGGGCTGCTTCCGCACCTCGCTGGCCAACATCGACAAGGCCACCGCCGCCGACCTCAAGCGCGTGGGCGCGCAGTGGCTGGACAAGGGCAGCCACACCCTGGTGGTCGAGCCGGGCGAACGTGTCGCCCTGCAGGAAGAAGCCTCGGCCACGCCGAAGCCGTTCAACGTGCCGGCCGTGGATACGAAGTACAGCACCCTGCCGGAGCAGGTCGACCGCAAGGCCGGCGTGCCGCAGACCCGTGAGTTCCCGGCACTGAAGTTCCCGGCGCTGCAGCGCGCCACCCTGAAGAACGGCACCACCGTGGTGCTGGCCGAGCGCCACGAGATCCCGGTGGTGCAGTTCAGCTACCAGTTCCCGGGCGGCTTCACCGCCGACCAGGGCCGCAAGCCGGGCACCGCCAACTTCACCATGAACCTGATGACCGAAGGCGCCGGCAAGCTGGGCTCGCTGGCCTTCGCCGACGCCGCCGACGCGCTGGGCGCCAGCCTGGATGCGGGCGCCGGCTTGGACTCGGTGACTGTCGACCTGTCGGCGCTGAAGGAAAACCTGGTGCCGTCGCTGGCGCTGTACCGCGACCTGCTGCGCGAACCGCGCTTCGAGCAGGGCGAGATCGACCGGGTGAAGGCTTCGTGGATCGCCGGCATCAAGCAGGAGAAGGTCAATCCGAACGCCGTGGCCATGCGCGTGCTGCCGCCGCTGCTGTACGGCAAGGGCCACCCGTACGCCATTCCGTTCACCGGCAGCGGTGACGAAGCAGCGATCACCAGCCTGGGCCGCGAAGACCTGGTCGACTTCCACCGCGACTGGCTGCGCCCGCAGGACGGCACCCTGATCGTGGTCGGTGACACCACCCTGGCCGAGATCGTGCCGCTGCTGGACAAGCAGCTGGGCGACTGGAAGGCCAGCGGCGATGCCCCGGTGATCAAGGCCAGCACCGCCGTGGCCGTGCCCAAGGCCGCGCGCGTGTTCCTGATCGACCAGCCCGGTGCGGTGCAGGCCAACCTGTTCGCCGGCCAGGTCGTGCCGCCGTCCAGCGATGCCGGCTCGACCCGCTTCGACATCGCCAACGGCGTGCTCGGCGGCGACTTCACCTCGCGCCTGAACATGAACCTGCGCGAGGACAAGCACTGGTCCTACGGTGCCCGGACCAGCGCCAGCAGCACCGTGGGCCAGCGCCCGTGGATGGCCATGGCACCGGTTCAGATCGACAAGACCGGCCCGGCCCTGGCGGAAATGCGCAAGGAGATCGCCGAGTTCGCCGATGGCAGCAAGCCGGCCACCGAGGCCGAGGTCAACCGCATCCGCAACATCCAGACCCTGAGCCTGCCCGGCGCCTACGAGACCGCCGCTGCGGTGGCCTCGACCATCGGCGCCATCGTGCAGTTCAAGCGACCGGATGACTACGTGGTGCGCCGCAAGGCCGAGATCGAGGCGATGACCCCGGCGCAGGTGCAGCAGGCCGCGACCGAGATCAAGCCGCAGGGCCTGACCTGGGTGGTGGTGGGTGACCTCAAGCAGACCGAAGCGGCCGTGCGCGCGCTGAAGCTGGGCGAAGTGACCGTGATCGATGCCGAAGGCAACCCGGTCAAGAAATAAGGCAGAACCCCGGCCCGCCACCTGGCGGGCCGGCTCCCCCGGTAGTGCCGGCCGCTGGCCGGCAACGCGTGATCCGAGGGTCACGATAGGGATCCGACCCCGGCCCCGGCTACCCCCGATTCAGGCGGTTCAGGCAGAATCGCCCCATACCCTTCCAGGATCTGCCCATGCGCTTTCTGCTGCTGTCGTCCCTGCTGCTCACCGTCACCGCCTGCACCTGGGTGCCGATGGAACCGGCCGGCAAGACCGTGCGCGTGCTCCCGGCAGGCCCGCTGCCCGCCGGCTGCATCACCAAGGGCGAGGTCGTGGTCACCGTGAAGAGCAAGGTCGGCTTCTACAACCGCAACCCCCTGCGCGTGCAGGAAGAGCTGGAAACCCTGGCCCGCAACGAGGCCCCCAGCGCCGGCGCCAACGCCGTCCAGGCCGCTGCGCCGCCCGCCGATGGCAGCCAGCGCTTCGCCGCCTTCCAGTGCCCGCCGCGCTGAACGGGGACCATACGGCCAAGGCTGAATTCGTAAAGATGCGGTGAAAGCCCGGGGGTTATAGAATAGCGCCCCCTTTTGCCTGAGCCTTGGCGCTAACTTCGATGCTCTTCAAGAATGTCTCGATCGCCGGCCTGGCACACGTCGACGCGCCGCATACGCTGACGACCAAGGAAATCAACGAGCGGCTGCAGCCGACGCTGGATCGCCTGGGCATCCGCACCGACGTGCTCGGCGATATCGCCGGCATCCACGCCCGCCGCCTGTGGGACAACGGCGTGCTCGCCTCCGACGCCGCCACCATGGCCGGCCGCAAGGCGCTGGAAGATGCCGGCATCACCGCGGGCCAGGTGGGCCTGCTGGTCAACACCTCGGTCAGCCGCGACTACCTGGAGCCGTCCACGGCCTCCATCGTCTCCGGCAACCTCGGCGTCAGCGACGAGTGCATGACCTTCGACGTCGCCAATGCCTGCCTGGCCTTCATCAACGGCATGGATATCGCCGCACGCATGCTCGAGCGCGGTGACATCGACTACGCGCTGGTGGTGGACGGCGAGACCGCCAATCTGGTGTACGAAAAGACCCTGGAGCGCATGACCGCCCCGGACGTCACCGCCGACGACTTCCGCAACGAGCTGGCCGCCCTGACCACCGGTTCGGGTGCCGCCGCCATGGTCATGGCGCGCTCGGAGCTGGTGCCCGACGCCCCGCGCTACAAGGGTGGCGTGACCCGCTCGGCCACCGAGTGGAACCAGCTGTGCCTGGGCAACCTGGACCGCATGGTCACCGATACCCGCCTGCTGCTGATCGAAGGCATCAAGCTGGCGCAGAAGACCTTTGCCGCTGCCAGGATCGCCCTCGGCTGGGCCGTGGAGGAACTGGACCAGTTCGTCATCCACCAGGTCAGCCAGCCGCACACCGCCGCGTTCATCAAGAACTTCGGCATCGACCCGAAGAAGGTCATGACCATCTTCGGCGAGCATGGCAACATCGGCCCGGCCTCGGTGCCGATCGTGCTGAGCAAGCTCAAGCAGCTGGGCAAGCTGAAGAAGGGCGATCGCATCGCGCTTCTGGGCATCGGCTCGGGCCTGAACTGCTCGATGGCTGAAGTGGTCTGGTAAGCAGCCCGCTGCGTTGATTCCAAGGGCCGGTTCTACCGGCCCTTTCTACAGGTGCGATCCGATGTCCCAGCTTCCCGGTTACCCCGCCCACCCGCAGCGTTTCGAGGTCCGTCCCGGCCTGTCGATGAGCTATCTCGACGAAGGCCCGCGCGATGGCGAGGTGGTGGTGATGGTGCACGGCAACCCGTCGTGGAGCTATTACTGGCGCACGCTGGTGGCCGGTCTGTCGGACAAATACCGCTGCATCGTGCCGGACCACATCGGCATGGGCCTGTCGGACAAGCCCGATGACCGCCGCTACGAATACACCCTGCAGTCGCGGGTGGATGACCTGGACGCGCTGCTGCAGCACCTGGGCATCACCGGTCCGGTCACCCTGGCCGTGCACGACTGGGGCGGCATGATCGGCTTCGGCTGGGCCCTGTCGCACCATGCGCAGGTCAAGCGCCTGGTGGTACTCAACACCGCCGCCTTCCCGATGCCGGCGGCCAAGAAGATGCCGTGGCAGATCGCGCTGGGCCGCCACTGGAAGATCGGCGAGTGGATCATCCGCAGCTTCAACGCCTTCTCGTCCGGGGCCTCGTGGCTGGGCGTGGAGCGGAAGATGCCGGCCGACGTACGCCGCGCCTACGTGTCGCCGTACAACAGCTACGCCAACCGCATCAGCACCATCCGCTTCATGCAGGACATCCCGCTGTCGCCGGCCGACAAGGCCTGGTCGCTGCTGGAGCGCGCCGGCCAGGCGCTGCCGTCCTTCGCGGATCGCCCGGCCTTCATCGGTTGGGGCCTGCGCGACTTCGTGTTCGACCACCACTTCCTGAAGGGCTTCCAGGCGGCGCTGCCGCAGGCGCAGGTGCATGCCTTCGAGGACGCCGGGCATTACGTGCTGGAAGACAAGCACGAAGTGCTGGTGCCGGAAATCCGCGCCTTCCTGGACGCGAATCCCATCTGAAGGATGTGCCGACCAACGGTCGGCACCCACCCATTCCATCCCCGGTAGGTGCCGACCGTTGGTCGGCACGCCGGACTACGCCGCGATCGGGCTGTTATCGCCGCCTTCCCAGTCCGCCGCGGTCAGCGGGTCCAGGCCATAGGCGATGCGGGCCTTGTCGCACTGCGGGCTGGCCTTGCCGTACTCCCACGATGCGTCCACCTCGCGGCATACGCTGGGCCGGTTGGGGTGGATGGTGCAGCGCGAATACACGCCGATCTGCGCGTCCAGCGCCACGCAGCGCACGGGCTTGGAGTGCGTTCCGCGCATGCACAGGCGGTGCGGGTCCAGGGTTTCGGTCAGCTGGTGCGGCACGCCGCCGGGGGTGACCTCGTCCGATTCCATCCAGTGGAAGGCCACGCGATATTGGGTGCAGCAGGCGCCGCAGGTCATGCAGGGGTGTTGCATGGGCAAGCCGCCTCGGGCGGCAGTGGGAATCGGGAACGAGGCTGCGGATTTTCCACGAAGCGGGCGGCCGCGCAAGAAATTCCGTAAGCGGCGACAATGAACGGATGAACGGACCCTGCAATATCGCGGCGCGGCTGCCTGAACTGGCCCGCGAGCGCCCTGACCAGATCGCCATCCGTTGCCCCGGCCGCCGTGGTGCCGGCAACGGCATGGCCGCCTATGACGTCACCCTGGACTACCGCCAGCTGGACGCCCGCAGCGACGCCATGGCCGCCGGCCTGGCCGGCTACGGCATCGGCCGCGGCGTGCGCACGGTGGTGATGGTGCGGCCCTCGCCGGAGTTCTTCCTGCTGATGTTCGCCCTGTTCAAACTGGGCGCGGTGCCGGTGCTGGTCGACCCGGGCATCGACAAGCGCGCGCTGAAGCAGTGCCTGGACGAAGCGCAGCCGGAGGCCTTCATCGGCATCCCGCTGGCCCACGTGGCGCGGCTGGCGCTGCGCTGGGCGCCGTCGGCCACCCGCCTGGTCACCGTCGGCCGCCGCCTGGGCTGGAGCGGCACCACCCTGGCCGCGCTGGAGCGCGCCGGTGCCAGCGGCGGCCCGATGCTGGCCGCCACCGATGGCGAGGACATGGCGGCGATCCTGTTCACCAGCGGCTCCACCGGCGTGCCCAAGGGCGTGGTCTACCGCCACCGCCACTTCGTCGGCCAGATCCAGCTGCTGGGCAGCGCCTTCGGCATGGAAGCGGGCGGGGTGGACCTGCCGACCTTCCCGCCGTTCGCCCTGTTCGATCCGGCGCTGGGCCTGACCTCGGTCATCCCGGACATGGACCCGACCCGGCCGGCCCAGGCCGACCCGGCGCGCCTGCACGATGCCATCCAGCGCTTCGGCGTCACCCAGCTGTTTGGTTCACCGGCACTCATGCGCGTGCTGGCCAGGCACGGCCGTCCGCTGCCGACGGTGCGCCGGGTGACCTCGGCCGGTGCGCCGGTGCCGCCGGACGTGGTGGCCACCATCCGCCGCCTGCTGCCCGCCGATGCGCAGTTCTGGACGCCCTATGGCGCCACCGAGTGCCTGCCCGTGGCCGTGGTCGAAGGCCGCGAGCTGGAGCGCACCCGTGGCGCCACCGAGGCCGGCGCCGGTACCTGCGTCGGCAGCGTGGTCGTACCCAATGAGGTGCGCATCATCGCCATCGACGACGCGCCGCTGCCCGACTGGTCGCAGGCGCGCGTGCTGGCCACCGGCGAGGTGGGCGAGATCACCGTGGCCGGGCCGACCGCCACCGATACCTACTTCAACCGCCCGCAGGCCACGGCCGCGGCGAAGATCCGCGAAACCCTGGCCGACGGCAGCACCCGCGTGGTGCACCGCATGGGCGACGTCGGCTACTTCGACGCGCAGGGCCGCCTCTGGTTCTGCGGGCGCAAGACCCAGCGCGTGGAAACCGCGCGCGGGCCGCTGTACACCGAACAGGTCGAGCCGGTGTTCAACACCGTGCCGGGCGTGGCCCGCACCGCACTGGTCGGCGTAGGTGCCGCCGGCGCGCAGGTGCCAGTGCTGTGCGTGGAGCTGCAGCGCGGCCAGAGCGACAGCCCGGCGCTGCAGGAGGCCCTGCGCGCGCATGCGGCCGCCCGCGTGGCCGACGCCGGCCTGCAGCACTTCCTGGTGCATCCGGCCTTCCCCGTCGATATCCGTCACAACGCCAAGATCGGCCGCGAGAAGCTCGCCGTCTGGGCCAGCGCCCAACTGGAGAAGCGCGCATGAAGATCCTGGTCACCGGCGGCGGTGGTTTCCTTGGCCAGGCGCTGTGCCGCGGCCTGCTTGAACGTGGCCACCAGGTGCTGGCCTTCAACCGCAGCCACTACCCGGAACTGCAGGCGATGGGCGTGGGCCAGATCCGCGGCGACCTGGCCGATGCGCAAGCGGTGCTGCATGCGGTGGCCGGCGTCGACGCCGTGCTGCACAACGGTGCCAAGGCCGGTGCCTGGGGCAGCTACGACAGCTATTACCAGGCCAACGTGGTCGGCACCGACAACGTCATCGCCGCCTGCCGCGCGCACGGCATCGGCAGACTGGTCTACACCTCCACGCCCAGCGTGACCCACCGCGCCACCCATCCGGTGGAAGGGCTGGGCGCGGACGAAGTGCCTTACGGCGAGAACTTCCAGGCACCGTATGCGGCGACCAAGGCGATTGCCGAACAGCGCGTGCTGGCCGCCAACGACGCCACGCTGGCCACCGTGGCGCTGCGCCCGCGCCTGATCTGGGGCCCGGGTGACCAGCAGCTGGTGCCGCGCCTGGCCCAGCGTGCCCGCCAGGGCCGCCTGCGCCTGGTCGGTGATGGCAGCAACAAGGTCGACACCACCTACATCGACAATGCCGCGCTGGCGCATTTCCTCGCACTGGATGCACTGGCCGCGGGCGCGGCCTGCGCCGGCAAGGCCTACTTCATTTCCAACGGCGAGCCGCTGCCGATGCGCGAGCTGCTCAACAAGCTGCTGGCCGCCGTCGGTGCACCGGCCGTGGAAAAGACGCTCAGCTTCAAGACCGCTTACCGCATCGGCGCGATCAGCGAACGGCTGTGGCCGCTGCTGCGCCTGCGCGGCGAACCGCCGCTGACCCGTTTCCTGGCCGAACAGCTGTGTACGCCGCACTGGTACAGCATGGAACCGGCGCGTCGCGATTTCGGCTATGTGCCGCAGGTGAGCATCGAAGAAGGGCTGCGCCGCCTGAAGGCCGCGTCGTGACGGCAGCGTCACGGCGCTGAAGGCTTCATCAGCCGCAGAGATCGCCATCACCGGTTGCACACCGGCAGATGCGCAGGATGGACCCAACGCCACACCGGCCGGACCACCCGCGAGGAACGCCATGCTGCATTACGCCGTCATCTTTTTCGTCATCGCCATCATTGCCGCCGTGCTCGGTTTCTCCGGCATTGCGGGCGCCGCCAGCAACATCGCCTGGATCCTGTTCGTGGTGTTCCTGGTGCTTGCCGTGATCTCGATGTTCCGCAAGCGCGGCTAGGCGGTACCGCTTTCTGTAGAGTCGAGCGTTGCTCGACTGCCTTTGTAGAGTCGAGCCATGCTCGATTGATGAAAACGCAGTCGAGCAAGCTCGACTCTACAGAAGCGGGTTACACCAGCGCTCGATCGGCCGCGTGCCGTTCCAGCGCCAGTTCGATCAGCCGCGTGATCAGCGCGGTATAGCCCAACCCGCTGGCGCCCCACAGCTTGGGGTACATGCTGATGCGGGTGAAGCCGGGCAGGGTATTGATCTCGTTGATGACGATCTGCCCCTCAGCGGTGAGGAACACGTCCACCCGCGCCATGCCCGCACATTCCAGCGCCTGGTAGGCCTGCAGCGCGATCTGCTGGATGCGCGCCTGCGCATCGCCATCGATCACCGCCGGCACCACCACGTCCGCGCCATCGGCGTTGATGTACTTGGTGTCGTAGGCATAGAACTCATCGTGCACCACCACTTCGCCGCAGACACTGGCCTGCGGCTGGTCGTTGCCCAGCACCGCGCACTCGATCTCACGGCCGACCACGGCCGTTTCCACCAGCACCTTGTGGTCATGGCGCAGCGCCAGCTGCAGCGCGTCGGCAAACTCACCGGCGTGCTTGACCTTGCTCACCCCCACCGACGACCCCTGGTTGGCCGGCTTGACGAACAGCGGCAGCCCCAGCTGTGCGATCAGTGCCTGCACATCCACGCCTGCGGCCTCGTGGCGGCGGATGCACACCCACGGCGCCACCGGCAGGCCCGCGTCGCGCAGCAGCCGCTTGGCCACGTCCTTGTCCATCGCCGCTGCCGACCCCAGCACCGGCGAACCGACGAAGGGCAGGTTGGCCATGCGCAGCAGCCCCTGCAGCGCGCCGTCCTCGCCCAGCGGGCCGTGCACGATGGGCAGCACCACGTCGATCTGGTCCAGCGCGGTGGATGCATCCACCGGCTGCAGCTGTGCGTGGCCCGCGCCTGGCCGCAGCGCCAGCGCCGTGCCCGAGGGGCGCAGCGCGATGCGCGCCGGGTCATCGGCATGGACCAGGAAGGTATCGGGTTGGCTCAGGTGCCACTGGCCCTGCTTGTCGATGCCGACCAGTACGGGTTCGAAGCGCTCGCGATCGAGCGCATCGAGGATGTTCTTCGCCGACTGCAGCGAAACTTCGTGCTCGGAGGACATGCCCCCGAAGATGATGCCGACCCGGGTCCGTGCCATGGGTGTTGTCCTGTGCAACAAGGCCACACAGCATGAACCTTCCGCAGCCGATCAGGTACGGCCGGGCGCAGGCCACTCAGTCGCCGTTGGGCGCCGCATCGCTCGTGCAGCAGGGTGATCGGCGGAGGGCGGAGCTTTCCATCGGGGCGTCGCAGGGCCTACAGTCATCGCTTTTCCACGGGTGGATCCGGATGATGGAGTGGTCAAAAGGCGGCGCCGAGAACGTTGACCGCTGTCCTGCGTGTGGGGCCACTGCCTTCATGCCTGGCTACACCCGGCGGGACGATCTCCTCAGCATGCCGGACACGTGGGAAATGCCCCGCTGCAGCAGCTGTGCGTCGGTCTTCCTTGCGGTCCGCCCCGACGCCACCTCGATCCACCGCGCCTACGAGGACTACCCGACCCACCATGACGGCGACGCCGATCAGGGGATCCCGTCAGGCGGCATCGTCGGAGCACTCATCCGCGGCTATCTGCAGCAACGGTTCTGCCTGGAGGTGCCGGGCAGGACGCTGCGCGCCGGTCACCTGCTGTTTTCGCTGATCGAGCCGTTCCGCCTGAAGCTGGACCGCTTCGGGCGACATATCCACCTCAAGCGCGGGCGTCGCGCCGACCTGCGGCTGATGGACGTCGGCTGCGGGAACGGCGGCTTTCTCTCGCTCGCAGGCAGGATGGGCATCCAGGCCAGCGGCATCGATCCGGACCCCAAGGCTGCCGCGCTTGCGCAGCGCAAGGGGCTGGATGTCCGCCTGGGAGGCTTCGATCTGCTGGCGGCCGAGCACGAGTGCTACGACATCGTCACGATGAACCAGGTGGTGGAGCACGTCTTCGACCAGCGCGAGCTGCTGTCCAGCTGTTTCGGCGCGCTGAAGAAGGATGGGCTGCTGTGGCTTGCCTACCCGAACCCGGAGGCACTGGGCCTCAAGGTGTTCGGCAGCGCCTGGTGCGCTCTGCATCCGCCGTACCACATCTGCCTGACCACCCAGGCGCAGATGTGCCGGCTGCTCGCGGACGCCGGCTTCAAGGACATCAAGGTCCATCGGCGCGGCACCCATGCCAGGGTCCATTGGCGCGACAGCGCCGCAATCGCGCAGGCCCATGGCATCGCCCTGCCTTCGGCAGGCTTCAGGCATCTCGCGCGGTGGGCCTGCGATGGCTTGGCCACGCTGACGCCGCGGTGGGCGGAAGAGGTCGTCATCACCGCCGTGAAACCCTGAGCGCCCGGTGATGCAGCGGCGGGTGCCGGGCAGCCGCCCGGCCCAAGCCCACCACCCACGCAGGTAGAATGCACGCATGGCTCTCTCCCTGCTCTCGTCCCTCAAGCCGCTCGCCGGCCGCGCCCTGCAGACCGCCCTGAACCGCGCACTGGCGCTGGATCCGGATACCCGGCATGCCCTGGCCAGCCTCGACGGCCGCCACATCGACCTGACCCTGGACGCCCCGTCGCTGGCGATGCGCATCAGCGTCGCTGGCGACCAGCTGCGCGTCGGCCCGGTGGATGCACAGGAAGCCGACCTGGCCGTGCGCAGCAGCCTGGCCGGCGTACTTGCCCAGCTGCCGCTGCTGGCCAATGCGCGCCGCGGCAGCGACAACGGCAAGGGCCGCGTGCGCGTGGCCGGCGATGCCGAACTCGCGCGCCGCCTGCAGCAGCTGGCCAAGGGCTTCGACCCCGACTGGCAGCAACCCTTCGTCAGCGTGTTCGGTGAAGTGCTGGGCGTGCAGGTGGCCAACACCCTGCGCGGCGCCCTGCAGCACGCGCGCCAGGGTGCCATCGACCTGGCCCACAGCGCCGCCGAATTCATCACCGAAGAGTCGCGCGACGTGGTGCCACGTGCCGAACTGGATGCCTTCCACGACGACGTGGACGTGCTGCGCGACGACGTCGAGCGCCTGGGTGCACGCGTGCAGCGCCTGCGGGGTGCCGCATGAAGGCGCTACTGCGGGCCAACCGCATCGGCCGCATCATCCTGCGCTACCGCCTCGACGACCTGCTGCAGGGCACGCCGGCCGAGCGCTGGCTGCGCCTGGCCAAGCCCTTCGTGCCGCGCGCCTCGGCCGGCATCGCCTCGCAGTCGCGCGGTGCGCGCCTGCGCCTGGCGCTGCAGGATCTGGGCCCGATCTTCGTCAAGTTCGGGCAGATCCTGTCCACCCGCCGCGACCTGGTACCGCCGGACGTGGCCAACGAACTGACCCTGCTGCAGGACCGGGTCAAGCCCTTCGATGGCGACACCGCGCGCCGCATCGTTGAAGAGGCGCTGGGCCTGCCGGTCAGCGAAGCGTTCGCCAGCTTCGACACCGAACCGCTGGCCTCGGCGTCGATCGCCCAGGTCCACGCCGCGACCTTGTCCGATGGCCGCCAGGTGGTGGTGAAGGTGCTGCGCCCGGGCATCGAGAAGCAGATCGATGCCGACATCGCCCTGCTCAATTCGCTGGCCGCGCTGGTCGAGCGCACCCATCCTCGCGCCGACAAGATCCGCCCGCGCGAAGTGGTGGCCGAGGTCGAGAACACCCTGGCCGCCGAGCTGGACCTGCAGCGCGAAGGCGCCAATGCCAGCGTGCTGCGCCGCTTCTGGGAGAACAGCGACGACCTGTACGTGCCGGAAGTGATCTGGAGCCACACCGCCGAGCGCGCGCTGACCCTGGAGCGGGTGTGGGGCATTCCGTCCGATGACATCGCCGCGCTGGACAAGGCCGGCATCGACCGCAAGGCGCTGGCCGCCAAGGGCGTGCGGGTGTTCTACACCCAGGTGTTCCGCGACAACTTCTTCCACGCCGATGCGCACGCCGGCAACATCTGGGTCGACACCGATCCGGCGCGCCGCGACAACCCGCGCTTCATCGCGCTGGACTTCGGCATCATGGGCCAGCTCTCGCAGGAAGATCAGTACTACCTGGCCGAGAATTTCATGGCCATCTTCAACCGCGATTACCGCCGCATCGCCGAACTGCACGTGCAGGCGCGCTGGATGCCGGACAACGTGCGCATCGACGATCTGGAAGCGGCGGTGCGTTCGGTGTGCGAACCGTACTTCACCCGCCCGCTGTCGCAGATCTCGCTGGCCGAGGTGCTGCTGAAGCTGTTCCGGGTGGCCCAGCGCTACCAGCTCACCCTGCAGCCGCAGCTGATCCTGCTGCAGAAGACCCTGCTGAACATCGAAGGCGTGGGCCGCCAGCTCGACCCGCAGATCGACATCTGGGCGGTGGCCAAGCCGGTCCTGGCCAGGATCCTGCGCGACCGCTACAGCCCGCGCCGGGTCGTGCGCGAGATCGGCAAGCGCCTGCCGGAAATCATGACCCACGCACCTGACATGCCGCGCCTGGTGCATGCCTGGCTGACCCAGCAGGTGGAAGGCCGCCACGAACTGGCGATGCGCTCGCGCGACCTGGTCACCCTCGATGCCAGCCTGCAGCGCCTGCAGAAGCGCGCGGTAGGGGCGATCACCGGCGTCGGCCTGCTGGCCATCGCCACGCTGATGTACGTGCTGCAGCCGCCCGGCTGGTACTGGGGCGACCTGCCGGTGCTGAGCCTGGGCGCGGCGGCGGTAGGTGCCTTCGCCCTGGCCCGCGCGTGGTGGCGATAAGCACCGCGCTTGCCACCCGCTCTGTTGGGTGACGACCAACGGTCGTCACCTACCGGATTCGCGTGCCGTGTACGCATGGCCCCCCATCACCGATAATCCACCGGTGAGCACCGAACCCGACATCCTCGCCGCGGTCGAGACTGAAACCGCCCCCCTGCAGCTGCTGCACCTGGACGAGCGCCTGGCCGTGGTCAACAAGCCGGCCGGGCTGATGGTCCACGACAGCAAGCTGGCCCGTGGCGAAGACGATTTCCTCGCCGACCGCCTGCGCGAGCAGCTGGGCCGGCCGATCTTCCTGGTGCATCGCCTGGACCGCGCCACCAGCGGCTGCCTGCTGCTGGCCTTCGACCGCGAGACCGCCAGCACGCTGGGCAAGGCCCTGATGGGCGGCGAGGTGAGCAAGGATTACCTGGCCATCTGCCGCGGCTGGCCGGCCGAGGAGGCCTGGCAGGTCGACCACGACCTGGATGGCGGCCCGGGCAAGCCGGTGAAAAAGCCGGCGGTGACCGATTTCCAGCGCCTGGCCACCGGCGAACTGTCGGTGCCGGTGGGCGACTTCGCCAGCTCGCGCTATGCGCTGCTGCGCTGCCAGCCGCAGACCGGCCGCTTCCGGCAGATCCGCCGCCACCTCAAGCATCTCTCACATCACCTGATCGGCGATACCAGCCACGGTGATGGCCGCCACAACCGCAATTTCCGCATGCAGGGCGTGCACCGCATGCTGCTGCACGCCGAGCGCCTGCGTTTCCCGCACCCCGATGGCGGCACGGTGGACGTGCGTGCGCCGGTGGATGGCGAGTTCCAGAAGGCGCTGGACCTGTTCGGCTGGCAGGTACCGTAGGGGTAGCGCCGGGCCGCGCCCGGCGGCTTCTGCGATGAAACGGCCGCGCTTCGCGCTCGCCGGGCATGGCCCGGCGCTACCGCCTCACTTCGCTTCGGGCTCGTTGATGATCGCCTGCATGTCCTTCTCCAGGTCGGCCATCAGCGGCTTCATCTTTTCCTGGATGGCGATCATCACGTTCTGCATCAGCAGCGGGGTCTTGTCCAGCAGGCTCTGCCCGGCCGAGCTCTCGTAGAACTCGGCCATCGCCAGCACGTCTTCCTTGCTGAAGCTCTTCTTGTAGAGATCCACGTACATCGGCCGCAGCTGTTGCCAGGACAGCGCCTTGGTCAGGGTGGCGGTGGTGCGCTGCTGCATGCGCTGCAGCTGCTCGGTCTGCTGCGGGGTGAGCTGGCGCTGCCGGGCGATCTCCTCGAACTGCTGGCGCTGCATCGCCTCCAGCTGCGGCAGCATGCCATCGAGCAGGCTCTGCGCACGCGAGGCGGCCAGCAGGCGGTTGATGTCGGCATCGGTGGGCGCTGCCGCCAGGGCCGGCGCGCTCGCCGCGGCCAGCGCCAGCAGCAGCACGGTACGGCGCAGGGCGGTGGACAGGGCGGGAATGAAGCGGGTCATGCGAAGCTTCCTGCGGTACATGGGACGGCCAGCATACCTGCTGGACAGGCGAAGGCGGCGTGTTCGGTGCCTGATCGGCGGCATACGCCACGCGATGGCAGCCACGGCAACGCGGCTGCCGCTACAATGCGCGGATGGGCAGTGGACCGGTCACCATCAGCGCGCAGCTTGAAATCCCCGACGGCGAGATCGTCGAGCGGTTCGTGCGTGCCAGTGGCGCCGGCGGGCAGAACGTCAACAAGGTCTCCACCGCGGTGGAACTGCGTTTCGACGTGGCCAACTCGCCCTCGTTGCCCGACCCGTTGCGCGAGCGCCTGCTGGCGCGGCGCGACCGGCGCATGACCGGCGAAGGCGTGCTGGTCATCGATGCGCAACGGTTCCGGACCCAGGATCGCAATCGCGAGGATGCGCGCGAGCGGCTGGCGGCCTTCATCCAGGCCGGGTTGAGCGTGCCCAAGCCACGCAAGGCCACCAAGCCGACCCTCGGGTCGAAACTGCGTCGTCTGGACGCCAAACGCGGGCGCGCGCAGATCAAGCGCGGGCGCTCATCACGTGACTGGGAGTGATTGCTTGAACAACCCGACGCCGTTGCTGCCGGCCGTTCCGCCGAGCATGCCGCAGGTCAAACCCAACGCCTTCCTGCGCTGGCTGGCGCGCTGCACGCTGCGCATGGGCGGCTGGAGGGTCACCGGTACCCTGCCTGACGTGCCCAGGCTGGTCTTCATCATCGCCCCGCATTCGTCCAACTGGGACGGCCTGTGGGGCATGGCGGCGAAGATCGCACTGGGCATGAAGGTGAAAGTGCTGGGCAAGGCCTCGCTGTTCTGGTGGCCGCTGGGCCCCCTGCTGCACAAGCTGGGCGTGATCCCGCTGGACCGCAGCGCGCCGCAGGGCACCGTCGGCCAGGCCGTGGACCTGCTGCGCAACAACGAGAAGATGTGGTTCGCCATCACCCCCGAAGGCACCCGCAAGGCCGTGAAGGACTGGAAAGCCGGTTTCCTGAAGATCGCGCGGATGGCCGACGTGCCGGTCCTGGCGGCGTACTTCCACTACCCGGAAAAGACCATCGGCATCGGCCCGCTGTTCCAGCCGACCGGCGATGACGCCGCCGACATGGCCGCCATCCGTGAGTTCTACCGGCCCTGGATGGGCAAGACCCGCGGCACGGTCTGAGCCGGCCACGGCCGGCAACCGAGGCGCCACGTCCGGCACATGCCGGGCGAGCGTGACAGGAGTAGGGTGGAGGGCTGGTATCCCATACCGTCCGCCCAAGGAGCGTTTTACATGTCGCGTACCGTAGTCCTGGCCGCCGCCATCAGCCTGGCGCTGGCGGCCTGTTCCGGCAAGGAGTCCACCCCCGTGTCCGAAGCACAGAAAGCCCCGGCCCAGCAGCCGGCCGAAGCCTCCACCAACCCGCTGCTGAGCGCCAGCACGCTGCCGTTCCAAGCGCCGCAGTTCGACAAGATCAAGGACAGCGATTACACGCCGGCCTTCGAAGAAGGCATGCGCCAGCACCTGGCCGATGTCCGCAAGATCGCCGACAACGCCGAGCCGGCCACCTTCGACAACACCATCGTGGCGATGGAGCGCAGCGGCGAGACCCTGAACCGCGTGTCGCGCATCTTCTTCGGCCTGGTCCAGGCCGATGGCACCGAAGCGCGCCAGAAGATCCAGGAAGACATCGCCCCGAAGCTGGCCGCGCACCAGGACGAGATCAACCTCGACCCGAAGCTGTTCGCCCGCGTGAAGTCGCTGTACGACCAGCGTGACACGCTGGAACTGGATCCGGTGCAGAAGCGCCTGGTCGAGCATTACTACGACGGCCTGGTGCGCGCCGGCGCGCAGCTGTCCGACGCCGACAAGGCGAGCCTGCGCAAGCTCAACGTCGAAGAGACCACCCTGTCCACCCAGTTCCACACCCGCCTGGTGGCTGCAACCGCCGCTGCGGCCGTGGTCGTCGATGACAAGGCCAAGTTGGCCGGCCTGGACGAGAACGCGATCAACAACGCGGCCAACGCCGCCAAGGATCGCAAGCTGGATGGCAAGTTCGTGCTGCCGCTGCAGAACACCACCCAGCAGCCGGTGCTCGGCTCGCTCAGCGACCGCGACCAGCGCGCGGCCGTGCTGAAGGCCTCGGAAACCCGCGCCGAGCGTGGCGACAAGAACGACACGCGCGAGACGGTGCAGCGCCTGGCCCAGCTGCGCGCGCAGAAGGCCAAGCTGCTCGGCTTTGAAACCTTCGCCGATTACCAGCTGGGCGACCAGATGGCCAAGACCCCGGCCGCGGCGCTGAAGCTGCTGACCGACACCGTGCCGGCCGCCACCGCCAAGGCGCGTGCCGAAGCCGGTGAGATCCAGAAGGTGATCGACGCCCAGAAGGGTGGCTTCCAGGTCGCCGCTTCCGATTGGGACTTCTACGCCGAGCAGGTCCGCAAGGCCAAGTACGATCTGGACGAGTCGCAGGTCAAGCCGTACTTCGAACTGGACAACGTGCTGCAGAACGGCGTCTTCTACGCCGCCACCCAGCTGTACGGCATCACCTTCAAGCCGCGCACCGACATTCCGACCTACAACCCGGACATGAAGGTGTACGAAGTGTTCGACAAGGACGGCACTTCGCTGGCCCTGTTCTACACCGACTACTTCAAGCGTGACACCAAGTCCGGCGGCGCCTGGATGGACGTGTTCGTCGAGCAGGACGGCCTGACCGGTGCCAAGCCGGTGGTCTACAACGTCTGCAACTTCACCAAGCCGGCCGATGGCCAGCCTGCGCTGATCAGCTTCGACGACGTCACCACCATGTTCCATGAGTTCGGCCACGCCCTGCATGGCATGTTCTCGAACGTGAAGTACCCGTCGATCGCCGGCACCGCCACCTCGCGCGATTTCGTCGAGTTCCCCTCGCAGTTCAACGAGCACTGGGCGCTGGACCCGAAGGTCTTCGCCAACTACGCCAAGCACTACAAGACCGGCGAAGCGATGCCGCAGGAACTGGTCGACAAGATCCTCAAGGCACGCAGCTTCAACCAGGGCTACGCGACCACCGAGTACCTGTCGGCCGCGCTGCTTGACCTGGCCTGGCACACGCAGAAGGCCGATGCCCCGCTGCAGGACGTCGGCGCCTTCGAAGCCAGCGCGCTGAAGAAGTTCAAGGTCGACCTGCCGCAGGTGCCGCCGCGTTACCGCACCACCTACTTCGACCACATCTGGGGCGGCGGCTACTCGGCCGGTTACTACGCCTACTTCTGGGCCGAAGTGCTGGACCATGACGCCTACCAGTGGTTCACCGAACACGGTGGCCTGACGGCGGCCAACGGCCAGGAGTTCCGCGACAAGATCCTCTCGCGCGGCAACAGCGTGGAACTGTCGACCCTGTACCGCGATTTCCGCGGCAAGGACCCGTCGGTGGAACCGCTGCTGAAGTTCCGCGGGCTGAAGTAAGAAAGCGAAAACGGCGGGGGCAACCCCGCCGTTTTTCGTTGTGTAGAGCCGAGCCCACGCTCGGCTGATGTTTCCTGGAAGGGCAGCCGAGCATGGGCTCGGCTCTACAAACCGCGTTACGTTCCCACGTGCACGCGATTGGCCTGTTCGGCCAACCCAAGGTGATCCAGCGCGATGTCCAGCGCCAGAACGTAACTCTGCGCACCGTAGCCGGCGGCGATGCCCAGGCGTTGGCCGACACCGGCCGGCAGGCACGGTTCGGCAACCGCACCGTCGTCATGTACTTCCACGTAGGCGTTGTGCAGGTACGGCAGCAGGCGCTGCAGGCGCAGGCTGTTGGCACACGCGCCCGGGTCGAGCAGCGTCACCTCGCCGCGGCTGTGGTCGGCCACGCGCAGTGCATCCAGCAGTTCCTGTTCCGAGCCGCAGGCGCGGATGGCCACGCTGGTGCCGGCGTCGATCGCGCGGTGCACCAGTGATTTCAGCACCGGCGCCGGCAGCGGCATCGCCGTGCGGATCAGGGAGCCGGCGGCTTCCGGGCCACGAATGATGAAGATCGACATGGCTCAGCCCTCCTGCGCCAGGCGGCGGCCAACGATGGCCAGCGACAACGGGTAACCGGCCTGCTGGCTGCGCTGGTCGACCACCACCGCGGCCGGACCGTGCTGCAGGCGCAGGCGCGCCTCCAGCCCCGGTTCGCTGCGCGACTGCAGTTCGATGTACTGCGCTGGCAGTCGTTCCAGCGCCGCCTGCAACGCGCCGCCCTCGGCCTGCCACTGCGCCTCGTCGGCCGCACCGACATCCAGCAGTACCCAGTCGGCCGCGCGCGCCTGCGGTTGGCACAGGCAGTGGCGCACTTCGGACAGGCTGGCGCAGTCGCTGCACAGCACGCGATGGCCGCTCAGCTCTGCCGGCAGCTGCGGGCGCGGTGCCGGCGAAGACGCGTGGCGGATCACCAGGAGGGTCATACAACACCTTGTGGAATGCGCCCTGTGGCGCGGTGGGCACACGATGCGCGCGGTGCCCGTAAAGGAGCGATGCCCGTTGCCGGGGGCGCGCGTAAAACCTGCGTAACCCGTGCGGGAACCTCGCGGGCCTGCCTGTGGTCTGATAGCGCTACCGCCTACCCGGAACCTGCCATGGACGCTGTCACCCGCCCCCCGTTTGCCGAACGCGCGCTCACCTGGCTGAAGAAGGAAGCGCTGCCGTTGCTGGTCATGCTCGGCCTGCTTGCCGCTGCCCGCGACACCCTGGCCAACCACTACGTGGTGCCCAGCGGCTCGATGCAGCCGACCCTGCAGCCCGGCGACCGCGTGGTGGTGGACATGCGCGCCTACGGCCTGCGCCTGCCGTTCACCAGCCAGCAGCTGCTGGCCACCGGCACCCCGCAGCGCGGCGAAGTGGCCGTGTTCGATTCGCCGGCCGATGGCACCCGCCTGATCAAGCGCGTGGTGGCCGTGGCCGGTGACCACGTGCAGCTGCGCGGCGGCCACCTGGCCATCAACGGCCAGCCGCTGCAGATCGCCGACCTGCGCGACACCGAAGCCTTCGGTGAGCGCCAGGCCCAGCTTGACCTGGACATGGGCGGTGGCCCGGACATCGGCGACATGGTGGTGCCGGACGGCAAGCTGCTGGTGCTGGGCGACCATCGCGGCAACAGCTTCGATGGCCGCTTCTTCGGCTTCGTCGACGCCGGCAAGGTCTATGGCCGGGCCGTGGCGATTTACTACCGCAGCGGCGATGGCTTCGAATGGAAGCACCTGTAAGCTGAATTGATACGTCCTGCATATCGATCCTGACTCATCAGGTTATGGATCGACTGGATCGAGGGGCCTACGCTGGTCCCCGTACCCCCACGCCGGCCGCCCCCACGGCCCTTCGATCCCATGACTGGCGAAACTGCGGCGTCCCTCAGCGGCCGCCCCCGCACTTCTGATTCCGTTGTCGACACCCGCATCCAGCAGGGCACCCCGGCGTTTCGGCGCACGGCGGTCGCGCTGTTCCTGGCGGGGTTCTCGACCTTCGGCCTGCTGTACACCGTGCAGCCCCTGCTGCCCGAGTTCAGCCGCCACTTCGGGGTGTCTGCCGCCGGCAGCGCGATGTCGCTGTCCCTGAGTACCGGCACCCTGGCCGTGGCCATGCTGCTGGCCGGCCTGCTGTCCGATGCGATCGGCCGACGGCCGATGATGATCACCGCGCTGATGGCCTCGGCCCTGCTGTCGCTGTGCACCGCGCTGGTCGATGACTGGACCACCATGCTGGTGCTGCGCACCCTGCTGGGCCTGGCGCTGAGCGGCGTGCCGGCGGTGGCGATGACCTACCTGGTGGAGGAAATGGACAGCCGCGCGCTGGGCCTGGCCATGGGCCTGTACATCGGCGGCAACGCCATCGGTGGCATGAGCGGGCGCCTGCTCGCCGGCATCATCGCCGACCACTGGGGCTGGCGCTGGGGCATCGGCGTGGTCTCGATCATCGCCGTGGCCAGCACCGTGCTGCTGTGGCTGCAGCTGCCGCCGTCGCGGCACTTCCAGGCACGCCGCGGCGGCCTGCGCCAGCTGCCCTCGCGCTGGCGAACGCTGTTCGCCGATCCGGGCCTGCCGTGGCTGTTCGCCACCTCGTTCGTGCTGATGGGCGTGTTCGTCACCCTCTACAACTACCTGGGCTACCACCTGCTGGCGCCGCCGTACCACCTCAGCCAGACCGTGGTCGGCCTGATCTTCAGCGTGTACCTTGTCGGCACGTTCAGCTCGGCGTGGATGGGCCAGCAGGCCACCCGGTACGGGCGCGGCCGCGTGCTGACCATCGCCTTCGGCCTGATCGGTGCCGGCATCGTGCTGCTGTCGATGCCGTGGCTGACCACGATGGCGCTGGGCATCGCCCTGGTCACCTTCGGCTTCTTCGGTGGCCATTCGGTGGCCAGCAGCTGGGTTGGCAGCCGTGCCGGCTCGATGCGTGCCGAAGCCTCGGCGCTGTACCTGTTCGCCTATTACCTGGGCAGCAGCGTGCTCGGCGCCGTCGGCGGCCTGGCCTATGCCGCGTGGGATTGGCTGGGTGTGTGCCTGTTCACCGGCGTGCTGACCGTGCTCGGCGGCGGCATCATCTGGGCCCTGCAGCAGCGCGCCCCGCAGCCGGTCACCGCCTGACACCCGCCGGGCATGGCCCGGCGCTACCCGTGTGATGCGGCGGTAGCGCCGGGCCGTGCCCGGCGAGCGCGCAGCGCGGCACATCACCCCTCGGCAAACGCCCCGCGCAACAACCCGGCGAAATTGCGGATCAACGGCGTCACCCCTTCGCGGTGCCAGGCCAGCTGCACTTCCGAATGCGCCCCGGCATCGGCCAGCGCCACGAAGCGTGCGCCCTCCACCCGGATGTGGTCGCACGAGGAGGGCAGCACCGCCACGCCCAGCCCGGCGGCCGCCAGGCTGATCAGCGTCGATGCCTCACCGGCCTCCTGCACGATGCGCGGGGTGAACCCCGCCGCCGCGCACAGCGCGATCATGTGGTCATGGATGCCAGCCCCGGCACTGCGGCGGAACGCCACGAACGGCTCCTGGGCGAAATCGCGCAGCGCCAGCGTGCCCTGCTTCGACAGGCGGCGCAGGGCAGGGTGGTCGGCGTGCACGATCAACGCCAGCGGATCGACGAACAGGCTGTGCGCCACCAGTTCCGGCGGCAGCGCGCGCTTGCGGATGATGCCCACGTCCAGGCTGCCATCGAGCAGGGCATCGATCTGCTGCAGGGTGTTCATTTCGCTCAGCTGCAGGCGCACCTGTGGGTACTGCTGGCGGTAGTGCAGGATCGAACGCGGAATCTGCGGCGACAGCGGCGTGGCCCGGGTCAGGCCGATATGCAGCTCGCCCTGTTCACCGCGCTGCGCGCGCTGCACCTCGTCCACCGCCGTTTCCACCTGCTGCACGATGGCCCGCGCACGTTCCTGCAGCAGCTCACCGGCGGCAGTGAGCTGCACGCGGCGATGGCTGCGCACGAACAGGCGCGCCCCGATCAGTTCCTCCAGCTGGCGGATCTGCTGGCTGAGCGGCGGCTGCGACATGCCCAGCCGCTCGGCCGCCTGGCCGAAGTGCAGCGTATCGGCAACGGCGAGGAAGTAGCGCAGGTGGCGGAGTTCGATGGACATGGGGCCAGTTTATTCATCGTCAGCCGGAAATGAATCAGAGATGGGATCCGATCCCGTGCCGACCAACGGTCGGCACCCACCAACAGCAGCTGGCACCGCCATCCACGGATAGCCCGCTGTTGCTGTTGAGGTTGCCGGCCAGCGGCCGGCACTACCCAGATACCCCTACCGCTCGGAATGCCCGCTCTGGTCGTAATCGCGCGGGCTGAACAACTCCGGCTGGATCAGCTCGATGAACGCCCGCGCCTGCGCCGACAACGCCTTGCCCCGCCGCACGATCACCCCGTAACTGCGCTCGGGGAACCAGCGCTTCATCGACCGCGCCGCCAAGCGCTCATGGTCGCTCTCATGCAGGCACAGCGCCGGCACGATGGAAATGCCCATGCCCATCGCCACGTACTGCTTGATCACCTCCCAGCCGCCCACTTCCAGCGCCACGGTGTAGGCAATGCGGTGGCGCTGGAACACCTGGTCCACCAGCCGGTAGGTGATCTGCCGCTTCGGCGGCAGCACCAGCGGGTAGCGCGCGATGTCGGCCAGCTCCAGCTCGCCGCCGCTGGCCAGCGGATGGTCGTGTGGCGCGATCAGCACCTGCTCGAAGCGGTAGGCCGGCGCATAGGTCAGGTCTGCGGGTACGTCGGTCATCGAACCGATCGCCAGGTCCGCCGCGTCCTCGCGCAGCAGGTCGGTGCCATCGGCGCTGATCGCGTTGTGCAGGGTCAGGCGCACGTCCGGGTGGTGCAGGCGGAAGCGTTCGACGATCTTCGGCAGCAGGTACAGGATGGTCGAGCTGTTGGCGGCGATGTTCAGCTCGCCCGCGTCCAGCCCGCGCACCTTGTCGCGGAAGCGCGCTTCCAGCCCGTCCAGGCTTTCCACCAGCGGCTGCGCCATTTCATACAGCACCTGGCCTTCGCGGCTGGGCACCAGACGCCGCCCGCTGCGCTCGAACAGCGGCACCCCCAGCTCGCGTTCCAGTGCCTGCAACTGCAGGCTGATGGCAGGCTGGCTGACGAACAGCGCCTCAGCGGCCCGTGAGACCGAGCCCAGGCGCACCGTCTGGCAGAACGCCCGGAGCGGCTTCAGCCGGTCGGATTTGTAGGAAAAACGCGGACTTGGCGGGCTGCGTGTGGTCATGGCGTCATAAGTATTAGCACAACTTATGTACAACATTGCAAAAACTGTTTTGCCAAATACTCCGCCCGGGCGTCACTTTGGGGGTGTCCCCCAACCGCTGGAGTCGCCCCATGTCCGCCGTCGCTTCCGCCGTTCCCCCCACCTCTGCCAAGGCCACCCCCGGCATCGCCCTGGCGACCCGCGTGGCCGGCCAGGAGACCGTGCTGCCGGCACCGCTGCTGGCGCTGCTGGTCTCGCTGCACCGGGCGGTGGAACCGGGCCGGCAGGCGCGGCTGCAGGCCCGCCGCGAGCGCCAGGCGTTCTTCGACCAGGGCGGCCTGCCGGACTTCCGCGAAGACACCGCCGCCATCCGCAGCGGCGACTGGCGCGTGGCGCCGCTGCCGGCCGCACTGCAGGACCGCCGCGTCGAGATCACCGGGCCGACCGATCCGAAGATGGTCATCAACGCGCTGAACTCCGGCGCCAAGGTGTTCATGGCCGACTTCGAGGATTCCACCTCGCCGACCTGGCGCAACCTGCTGGCCGGGCAGCAGTCGCTGGCGGCTGCCGTGCGCGGCGATCTGGAATTCACTGCGCCGGCCGCCAACGGCAAGCCGGGCAAGCACTACTCGCTGCGCCCCTTTGAGGAACAGGCGGTACTGATCGTGCGCCCGCGCGGCTGGCACCTGGACGAGAAGCACGTGCGCGTGGATGGCCAGTTCATCGCTGGCGGCCTGTTCGATGCGGCGGTGTTCGCCTTCCACAATGCCCGCGCGCTGCAGGCCAAGGACCGCGGCCCGTACTTCTACCTGCCCAAGCTGCAGAGCATGGAAGAGGCCGCCCTGTGGGAGACCGCGCTGTCGCACATCGAAGGCATGCTCGGCCTGCCGCACGGCCAGATCAAGGTGACCGTGCTGATCGAAACGCTGCCGGCGGTGTTCGAGATGGACGAGATCCTGCACGCCCTGCGCGAGCGCATCGTCGGCCTGAACTGCGGGCGCTGGGACTACATCTTTTCCTACCTGAAGACCTTCCGCCGCCACGCCGACCGCGTGCTGCCCGAGCGTGGCCAGGTGACCATGACCCAGCCGTTCCTGAAGGCCTATTCGGAACTGCTGATCCAGACCTGCCACCGCCGTGGCGCGCATGCGATGGGCGGCATGGCCGCGCAGATCCCGATCAACAGCGATGCGGCGGCCAACGAACAGGCCATGGCCCGGGTGCGTGCCGACAAGCTGCGCGAGGTGAGCGCTGGCCACGACGGCACCTGGGTCGCGCACCCGGCGCTGATCCCGGTGGCGATGGCCATCTTCGACGAGCACATGCCCACCGCCAACCAGCACCAGGTGCTGCGCCAGGACGTGCGCGTGGGCCGCGATGAACTGATCGCGCGGCCGCCGGGCAGCATCACCCGTGCCGGTTTCGAGGGCAATGTCGAAGTCTGCGTGCGCTACCTGGCCGCGTGGCTGGACGGCAACGGCTGCGTGCCCATCCACCACCTGATGGAAGACGCGGCCACCGCCGAGATCAGCCGCAGCCAGCTGTGGCAGTGGCTGCACACGCCGGGCCAGCAGCTGGACGACGGTACCGCCATCGATCTGCCGCTGCTCGACACCGCCCTGGCGCAGCTGCCGGCGCGGCTGGGCGATACCCGCGCACTGCCTGGCGGCGCCCGCATCGGCGAGGCCATCGCCCTGCTGGGCGAACTGAGCCGCAACGACGACCTGACCGATTTCCTGACCCTGCCGGCCTACGCACGTATCGACTGACCGCATCGTCCCTGCTGCCCCAAATCCATCCCAGCCGGGCAGCGCCCGGCTCTACAACACCGAACTGGAGAAAGACATGAGCACCCTGCCCACTGCCGAACAGATCCAGCACGACTGGGACACCCACCCGCGCTGGGAAGGCATCCAGCGCAACTACAGCGCCGCCGACGTGGTGCGCCTGCGTGGCACCGTCCACATCGAGCATTCGCTGGCCCGGCTGGGCGCGGAAAAGCTGTGGAAATCGCTGCACGAGCGCGAGTTCGTCAACGCGCTGGGCGCGCTCACCGGCAACCAGGCCATGCAGCAGGTCAAGGCCGGGCTGAAGGCGATCTACCTGTCCGGCTGGCAGGTGGCCGCCGATGCCAACCTGGCCGGGCAGATGTACCCGGACCAATCGCTGTACCCGGCCGACTCGGTGCCGGCGGTGGTCAAGCGCATCAACAACACCCTGCTGCGCGCCGACCAGCTGCACCATGCCGAAGGCAAGGATGACATCGACTTCCTGCAGCCCATCGTGGCCGATGCCGAGGCCGGTTTCGGCGGCGTGCTCAATGCCTTCGAGCTGATGAAGGCGATGATCGAAGCCGGTGCCGCCGGCGTGCACTTCGAGGACCAGCTGGCCTCGGTGAAGAAGTGCGGGCACATGGGCGGCAAGGTGCTGGTGCCGACCCGCGAGGCCATCGAGAAGCTCAACGCCGCGCGCCTGGCCGCCGACGTGCTGGGCGTGCCGACCCTGCTGGTGGCGCGCACCGATGCCGAAGCCGCCGACCTGCTGACCAGCGATATCGATGGCAACGACCAGCCGTTCACCACCGGCGAGCGCACCGTGGAAGGCTTCTACAAGACCCGCAACGGCCTGGACCAGGCGATCAGCCGCGGCTTGGCCTACGCGCCCTATGCCGACCTGGTGTGGTGCGAGACCGGCAAGCCGGACCTGGAGTTCGCGCGGAAATTCGCCGAGGCGATCCATGCGAAGTTCCCCGGCAAGCTGCTGGCCTACAACTGCTCGCCCAGCTTCAACTGGAAGAAGAACCTGGACGACGCCACCATCGCCAAGTTCCAGCGCGAGCTGGGCAGCTACGGCTACAAGTTCCAGTTCATCACCCTGGCCGGCTTCCACGCGCTGAACTACGGCATGTTCAACCTGGCCCACGGCTACGCGCGCCGCCAGATGAGCGCGTTCGTGGAACTGCAGGAAGCCGAGTTCGAAGCGGCCGAGCGTGGCTTCACCGCGGTCAAGCACCAGCGCGAAGTCGGCACCGGCTACTTCGATGCGGTCACCCAGGCCATCCAGCAGGGCCAGTCCTCGACCACCGCGTTGACCGGCTCGACCGAAGAAGAGCAGTTCCACGGCGGCCGCAGCGAACGCGCCGCCTGAGCCAACCTCGGACCCGGTAGTGCCGGCCGCTGGCCGGCAGCCCTCGACCCGGTAGTGCCGGCCGCTGGCCGGCAAGCTCTCCGAACAGCCGGCCAG